>JAYVBO010000507.1:0-14236 GCA_043750435.1 Betaproteobacteria bacterium
TGGACGCTGGGCGCGCACGTGCTGAAGGTGGCCACCTTCCGCAACCGCTACCGCGGCTACATCACCAGCGGCCCGGCGCCGGTGAACCTGCCGCTGGCCCAGATCAACGGCACCACCGTGGGCTACGAAGGGCAATGGCGTGATGTCGCGCTCAGCGCTTCCTACGACCACGTCGACCCGCGCAACGCCACCGAGGGCAACGCCAACAACGGCAAGCTGCTGCAACGCCGCGCGCAGGACGCGGCGCGTCTGGGCGCCGACTGGACGGCTGGCGCCTGGGCGGCCGGCGCCACGCTGGCGGCTTTTTCGCACCGCTATGACAACGTGGCCAACACCACCCGCCTGGGTGGCTACGCCACGCTGGACCTGCGCACCGAATGGACGCTGACGCGCGAGGTCAAGCTGGGCCTGAAGCTGAACAACGTGGGCGACAAGCGCTACGAAACGGCGCTGGGCTACAACCAGCCGGGGCGTGAGGCGTTTGTGACCTTGCGCTACGCCCTGCGCTGAGTGAACGCGATGCGCGCGCTGTTGACGCTGACCGTGGCCTGCGTGCTGGCGGCCGCCAGCTTGGCCGCGCGCGCAGCCGTGACGGTGATCGACGACCGGGGCCGGCGTGTCGAACTGCCGGCGCCGCCGCAGCGCATCGTCTCGCTGGTGCCTTCGTTGACCGAGGCGGTGTGTGCGCTGCAGGCCTGCAGCCGCCTGGTCGGCACCGACGGCTATTCGAACTTTCCGGCCAGCGTGCTGGCGCTGCCCAAACTGGGTGGCCTGGAAGACACGCAGATTGAACGCCTCGTGGCGCTGAAACCCGACCTGGTGCTGACCGCCGGTTCGTCGCGCGCCAATGACCGCCTGGAAGCCCTGGGCCTGCGCGTGCTGGCGCTGGAGCCCAAGCGCCTGCAGGACCTGGAGCGCGTCATCACCACGCTGGCAGGGGCCCTGGGCGACGCGCCGGCTGGCCCGGCGCTGTGGCAGCGCCTGCAGGTCCGCATGGCGCTGGCCGCGGCGCGTGTGCCGCCGGCCTGGCGCGGGCAGAAGGTGTATTTCGAGGTCGCTTCGACGCCCTACGCGGCGGGCGCTTCGTCCTTCGTGGGCGAAACGCTGGCCGGGCTGGGCCTGGGCAATGTGGTGCCGGCCGCGTTGGGGCCTTTCCCCCAACTCAACCCCGAGTTCGTGGTGCGCGCCCAGCCCGACCTGATCATGGGCAGCGCCCGGGCCGTGGCCGACATGCCTTCGCGCCCGGGCTGGTCCAGCCTGCGCGCGCTGCGCGAGCACCGGGTCTGCGGTTTCAGCGGTGAACGCTGGGACGTGCTGGTCCGCGCCGGCCCGCGCGTGGCCGAAGCGGCCGAGATCCTGGCCGATTGCCTGGTGGGCCTGGGCGCCCGATGAAGTTGCAGGCAAGCCCGCACGGGCTGGCGGCCCTGCTGCTGCTGGCGGCCGCTGCCCTGGCCGTGCTGGGCCTGGCGGCGGGCAGTGAGGGCTGGTCTTTTGCCTGGGCGCAGGAATGGGACCTGGTGACGGCCATCCGCGCGCCGCGCACCATCGGCGCCCTGCTGACCGGCGCGCTGCTGGGCCTGGCCGGGGCCATCGCCCAGGGCCTGTTCCGCAACCCGCTGGCCGACCCGTATTTGTTGGGCTCGGCCGCTGGTGCCGGCTTGGGTGTGGTGCTGGTGCTGGCGGCCGGCGGCCTGCTGGGCCAACGCATCGGCCTGGCCACGGCCGACGCGTTGATGCGCCTGGGCTTGGTCGGTGCGGCCTTCATCGGCGCTTTGGCCGGCGTCAGCCTGACGCTGGTGCTGGCGCGCGGCACGGCGCGGCCCATGGTCATGCTGCTGGCCGGCGTGGTGGTGGGCATCTTGCTGTCGTCGGTCAGTGAACTGCTCACGCTGATTTCGCCCGACGCCTTGCGCGGCAAGCAACTCTTCATGCTGGGCAGCACCTCCTTCCTGAGCTGGATGAGCGTGGCGGTGCTGGGCGGCGCCCTGCTGCTGGTGCTGCCGCTGGCCCTGCGCTTTGCCCGCGCGCTGGACGCCCTGGTGCTGGGCGAGGCCAGCGCCGCCAGCCTGGGCCTGGACCTGCCGCGCGTTCGTTTGCTGCTGGTGGTGCTGATGGCGCTGGCCACCGGCACGGCCGTGGCGCAGGCCGGGCTGGTGGCCTTTGTCGGCCTGGTGTCGCCGCACATCGTGCGCCGCCTGGTGGTGGTCACGCACGGGCCGCTGCTGGCCTTGTCGGCACTGGCCGGCGCGGTGCTGCTGCTGGCGGCTGATGTGGCCGCGCGCAGCATCATCGCGCCGCAGGAATTGCCGGTGGGCTTGCTGACGGCCGTGCTGGGCGGCCTGTACCTGCTGGTGCTGCTGCGCCGGCGCAAGGTGCTGTGAACACCGCGCCGGCCCGCGTCGCCGTTGTGCCCTTGCGGGCGGAAGGTTTGCGCCTGCAGCTGGGCCGCAACCAGGCAGTGGACGGTGTGACGCTCAGCCTGTACGCCGGGCAATGGGCGGCCATCGTCGGCCCCAACGGCGCAGGCAAGAGTTCGCTGTTGACGCTGCTGGCCGGCCTGCGCGCGCCCGACGCCGGCCGCATTTTTCTGCAAGGCCACGACCTGGCCACGCTGCCCGCGCGGGAGCGGGCACGCGGCCTGGCCTGGTTGTCCCAGCAAGGTGAAGCCGAAGGCGACATCGCCGCGCGTGACGTGGTGCGCCTGGGCCGATTGCCGCGCCACGGCCTCTTCGGTGCGCCCGACGCAGCCGACGAAGCCGCTGTCGACCGCGCCCTTGATGAGACTGAGGCCGCACCTTTTGCCGCGCGGCGTTTGAGTGAACTGTCGGGCGGCGAACGCCAGCGCGTGTTGCTGGCCCGTGCCCTGGCCGTGGAAGCGCCGGTGCTGTTGCTGGACGAACCCACCACCCACCTGGACGCGCCGCACCAGCGCACGCTGTTGCGCGGCCTGGCTGCCCGCGCGCGCGGCGGCGGCGCCGTGGCGGCCGTGTTGCACGACCTGACGCTGGCCCTGGCCGCCGACCGCGTGCTGGTGATGGCCGGCGGCCGCATCCAAGCCGACGGCGCGCCCGCCGACGCCGCGCTGCGGGCCGCGCTGGTGCAGGTCTTCGACCACGCCTTCAGTATCGAGACCGTGGCCACCGCTGGCGGCCTGCGCTGGGTGGCCGTGCCGGCGTTGTGATCCACTGAAGCGCCGAACCTGTCGAACCGCAGAACCCCACATGACCCGCACCCTCATCGTCTGGGGCACCAGCAGCGGCGCCGGCAAGAGCTGGCTGACCACCGCGCTGTGCCGCGTGGCGGCGCGCCGCGGCATCAACGTGGCGCCCTTCAAGGCGCAGAACATGAGCAACAACGCCCGCGTGGTGCCAGGGGCGGATAGCAGCCTGGGCGAAATCGGCTCGGCCCAGTACTTCCAGGCCGGTGCCGCGCGCGCCGTGCCGCACACCGACATGAACCCGGTGCTGCTCAAGCCCGAAGGCGACACCGCCAGCCAGGTCATCGTCAACGGCACGGTGGACACGGCCTTGTCGCGCATGCCCTGGCGCGAACGCAGCGCCCTGCTGGCGGTGCAGGCGCAAGCAGGGTTCGAGCGGCTGGCCGCGCGGCATGAACTCATCGTGGTCGAAGGCGCGGGCTCGCCGGCTGAAATCAACCTGGCGGCGCAGGACTACGTCAACCTGGGCACCGCGCGCTGGGCGCAGGTCGCCGGCCCCACGGCGGCGCTGCTGGTCAGCGACATTGACCGTGGCGGCTCCTTCGCCCATTGCTACGGCACCTGGGCCTTGCTGCCCGACGACCTGCGCGGCCTGCTGCAAGGTTTCGTGCTGAACCGCTTTCGCGGTGACGCCGCCTTGCTGGCACCCGGCCCGCAGCAACTGCAGCGACTGACCGGCGTGCCGTTGGCCGGTGTGCTGCCGCTACGCCGCGACCACGGGCTGCCTGAAGAAGACGGATTCTTCGACGTCCACGGGGGCTATTTCGCGGGCGGCAGCGGCCCGGTGAAACTGCGCGTGGCGGTGCTGGCGCCGCCGCACATCAGCAACCTGGACGAGTTTCTGCCGCTGGCCCGCATGCCCGGCCTGCGCCTGGTGTGGGCGCGCGAGGCGGCGCAACTGGAGCGCGCCGACTGGGTGGTGCTGCCCGGCAGCAAGCAAGTTAGCGGCGACCTGGCCTGGCTGCGCGAGCGTGGCCTGGACGCAGCCATCACCCGCCACGCCGCCGCCGGCGGCGCGGTGCTGGGTGTTTGCGGTGGCCTGCAGATGCTGGGCCGCAGCCTGCGCGACCCCGACGGCCACGACGGCCAGGCCTACGCCGAAATGCCGGGCCTGGGCCTGCTGCCGCTGGACACCGTTTTCAACAGCGCCAAACGCCTGCGTGCGGCGCCCGTGCACTTTGCCGACACGCAGGGGCCTTGGGCGGCGCTGGCCGGCGTGTCGGCCCAGGGTTACGAGATCCGCTGCGGGCACACCGTAGCCGGCGCCGGCACGGCGGTGCTGCACGACGACAGCGGCGCGGCCATCGGCTGGCAGCAGGGCCGTGTGCTGGGCGTCTACGCCCACGGCCTGTTCGAATCACCGGCCGTGTTGCGGGCCTTGTTCGGGGCCACCGTGCCGACGCTGGAAACGGCTTACGACACCCTGGCCGACATGGTGGAAGAACACTTCGAAGCCGCGCTGCTGCAGCGCTGGCTGAGCGGTAGCTAACGCAAAAAGTGAGCGCCATGACCAACTCGCACAGCGGCCCGCAGCGCATCGTCTGCCTGACCGAAGAAACCACCGAGTGGCTCTACCTGCTGGGCGAAGAAGACCGCGTCGTCGGCATCAGTGGCTACACCGTGCGGCCGCGCCGTGCGCGCCAGGAAAAGCCGCGTGTCAGCGCTTTTCTGGACGGCAAGATCGACCAGATCGTGGCCCTGCAGCCTGACCTGGTGATCGGCTTTTCCGACATGCAGGCGGCGCTGGCTGACAAGCTGATCCGCGCCGGCCTGAACGTCTTCATCACCAACCAGCGCAGCGTGGCCGAGATCTTCAGCACGATGCGCCTGGTGGCCGGCCTGGTGGCTGCGCAAGACCGCGCCGAAGCCTGGATCGGCGCCTGCCAGGCGCGCCATGCCGAAATCGCCGCCGTCGCCGCCAGTTGGCCGCGCCGCCCGCGCGTCTACTTCGAGGAATGGGACGACCCGATGATCAGCGCCATTCAGTGGGTCAGCGAACTGATCACGCTGGCCGGCGGCGACGATATCTTCCCTGAACGCGCGGTGATGAGCCTGGGCCGCGACCGCGTGCTGGTCGACACATTGGAGCCGGCGAGCCGCGCACCCGACCTGATTTTCGGTTCCTGGTGCGGCAAGAAATTCAGGCCCGAAAAGGTGCTGGCGCGCAGCGGCTGGGCCGAAGTGCCGGCGGTGCGCGATGGCCGCCTGCACGAGATCAAGTCTTGCGACATCCTGCAGCCCGGCCCGGCCGCCCTGACCGACGGGCTGGCGCAGTTGCACCAGCATTGCGCAGCCTGGGCGTTGGCCCAGACCGGCGTGGCCTGAGGCACCGCCGCGCCGGCCGTTGGCCACCGGCGGCGCGCGTTTCAGGCGGGCGTTCTTGCGGCCTGTCGCATGCGCTTTGCGGCACGGGGCGTTGCTGCCGATCATTCATCCATCGCCTCACCAACGCCCCTCAACGTTCGCCCTGGAGTCCCAACATGCACACCCACCGCATTCAACGCCTGTATGCCCTGTCGATGGCCGCCGTCATGACCTTGGCCGTGATCGGCAGCGTCAGTGGGCTGTTCACGGGAGCCGAGTCCCAGCAAGCCCAGTTGGCCCAGCGCAGCACCGCCGCGGCGCCGCGCGCCTGAACGCCAGGCTGCGCTGAACCATGCTGACTTTCATAGGCTGGTGTCTGCTCTTCGTGCTGTGCTGGCCGCTGGCTGTGCTGGCGTTGTTGCTGTGGCCGCTGGTCTGGTTGCTTGCACTGCCGTTTCGCCTGATAGGCGTCACATTTGAAGCCGTCTTCGCGCTGCTGCGCGCGGTGTTGATGTTGCCGGCCCGCTTGCTCGGCGGGAGCCGCTGAAAGCCCAGTGCAGCCGATGCCAGAATGCCTTCAACCGGCGTGGCCGGCAGGAGGGTGGGCATGCAGCAGTACCGGCGCACGGCGCCATGATCAGAATCTTGTTGCTGGCGCTCGCGAGCCTGAAGTTCAGCAAGCTGCTGCTCTCGGGCGGCACCATGCTGATTTCGCTGGTGGTCTACAGCTTCATCTTCGGCTGGAAGTACGCGGCGGGTTTCATCGTGCTGCTCTTCGTGCACGAGATGGGCCACTACATCGCCGCCCGCCAACGCGGCCTGGCCGTGGGCTTGCCCACCTTCATCCCTTTCGTCGGCGCCTGGATCAACATGAAAGACCTGCCGCACGACGCCGAGACCGAGGCCTATGTCGGCCTGGGCGGCCCGTTGCTGGGCACCGTGGGCGCCATCGCGGTGTATTTCTGGGCCCGCGAGACGGGCACGAATTGGCTGCTGGCCGTGGCTTATTCGGGCTTCTTCCTGAACCTCTTCAACCTGATCCCCATTTCGCCGTTTGATGGCGGCCGCATCACAGCCGTGCTGAGCCCGCGCATCTGGCTGCTGGGCGTGCCGGTGCTGCTGGCGCTGTTCTGGTGGCGACCCAGCCCCATGCTCTTGCTGATGGCCCTGCTGGCCGCACCGCAGGCCTGGAAGGCCTGGACTTGGCGCAGTGACGACCCCTTGGCGCAGACCTACTACGCCGTGTCCACCGCCAAGAAGTGGGAGTACGGCCTGATCTACATCGGCCTGGCCGGCTTTCTGGCCGTGATGGCCCACGACACCCACGCCCTGCTGGAAGCGCAGCGTTTGCGCTGATTCAGGTCAAACCCGCCGCCGTGGCGGGCGAAATACACTCCAACCCGTCATGCACCGCCCGTCACGTCACCACCGCACTTTCACCGCCTTCGTGGCGGCGCTGGTGCTGCTGTGGTCACAGCTGGCGCTGGCGGCCTACGCCTGCCCCGGCGCAGGCAACCTGTCCGCACCTTCGACCATGGCCGAACGCATGGCGGCTGGCGAACCCTGCGCCGGCCTGGCAGACCCGAGCGGTGCCCCGCAGCCCACGCTGTGCCACCAGCATTGCGCCGGCGCGCCCGAGTCGGCCAACACCGCGCCGCCGCCGGTTTTGGCGCTGCCTGCACTGCTGGATGCTTGGCCGGTGCCGCTGGCGCCGGTGTTGCAGGCAGCCGACGCGCTGGGCATGAGCGGCCGCCGTGCTGAAGTGGCGCTCCGGCAGCCGCCGAGCCCGCTGTTTCTGGCCACGCTGAGACTGCGGGTCTGAACCACCGTTGACCGATCTGCGCGTGCGCGGCCCTGTTGCCGCACGGCCCGCGCAGCCTGCCCTGTCAACGGAGTTCCCATGCCCACACCCCCACCGCGCGCGGCCGCTCAGGCCCTGGCGCTGACCCACACACGGGACCAGATCTTGGCGCTTGCGCTGACGGTCGCGCTGACGGTCGCGCTGACCCTGGTTCTGCCACCTCAAGCCGCGCTGGCCGCGCCGCTGACTTTCGACACCGCCTTGGCCCTGGCCGAACAGCGTTCCGCCGCCGCGCAGGCGGCCCGCGCCGGCCTGGCCAGCGCCCGCGAAATGGCCGGCGCGGCGGGCCAGTTTGCCGACCCGGTGCTGCGCCTGGGCATCGAAAACCTGCCCATAGCCGGCGCCGACCGCTACAGCACCGCGCGCGACCCGCAGACCATGAAGCGCGTGGGCATCAGCCAGGAATGGCTCTCTGGCGACAAGCGCGCGGCGCGCCGCGCGGCGGCCGATCGCACGGTGGCGCGCGAGGCCCTGCAAGTGCGCATCGCCACGGCCGACGCGCGGCTGCAGGCCGCGCTGGCCTATGCCGACGCCTGGTACGCGGCCGAGGCGCTGCAGTTCACGCTGCAGAACCAAAGCAATGTGCACGAAGAACTGGCGGCGTCGCGCGCCCGGCTGGCCGGCGGCGCTGGCGGCGTTGGTGGCGTTGGTGGCAGTACCGAGGTGCTGGCCCTGGACGCCGCGCGCGGCCTGGTCGAAGACGAAGCTGCCGAACTGCGCCAGCAACAACGCGCGGCCGGGCTGGCCCTGCAGCGCTGGGTGGGGCTGGCGGCGGACACGACACCCAACAGCGCGGCCGACACGGCGCCGCAGCTGTCCGCGCCACCGGTGCTGCCCGTGCCCAGCGAAACCGCCTACGTGCAGGGCCACCCTGCCGTGCGGGCCTTACAGGGTGACGCCGACGTGGCGCGACAGGCTGCGGTGGTGGCCGCCAGCGAGCGCACGCCGAACTGGGTGTGGGAAGCCTCGGTGGGCCAGCGCACGGGCTACCCCGACATGGTGTCGGTCGGCGTCAGCATGCCGCTGCCGGTGGCCCGCGAACAGCGCCAAGACCGCGCGACGGCGGCCAAGCAAGCGCAGGCCGACAAGCTGGATGCAGACCGCGCCGAAGCCCTGCGCGCAGCCACGGCCGAATACCTGACGCTGCGCAGCGACGGTGCCAGCCTGCAGGCCCGGCTTGAAAGCGTCCGCCTGGGCGTGCTGGCGCCCGCGCAGCAGCGCATCGCGGCGGCCTTGGCCAGCTACCGCGCCAACCAGGCGCCGCTGGCCACGGTGTTCGAAGCCCGTCGGGCCGAGATCGAGGCGCAGCGCAAGCTGCTGGGCCTGCAACGGGAACTCACCCGCAACCGCATCCAGCTGGCCCTGAAGCCGGTGGATGCACCTGATGTTTTGATAGGAGTCGCACCATGAAGCGCCTACCCCTTGCCGCTGCCCTGCTTGGCGTGGGCGCAGCGCTGCTGGCGCTGGGCTTCGTCGCCGGACGCCGCGCGCCGCAGCTGGTCGACGCGACGCCCGCTACCGTGGCGGCCGCGCCCGCCGTCGCGCCGGCTGAGCGCAAGGCGTTGTACTGGCACGACCCCATGGTGCCGGGCCCGCGCTTCGACAAGCCGGGCAAATCGCCCTTCATGGACATGGAACTGGTGCCGGTTTACGCCGACCCGGCGTCGGGCAGCGCAGCCGAATTGGCCGGCGTGGCCATCGCATCTGGCGTGCAGCAGAACCTGGGCCTGCGTGTGGTGGCGGTGCGCCGTGCCGAGCTGGCGTCGACCTTCGATGCCGTGGGCTCGGTGCAATTCGACGAACGCCTGAGCGTCAGCGTGCAAAGCCGCGTGGCGGGCTATGTTGAGCACTTGGCCGTGCGCGCCACGATGGAGCGCGTTCGCCCCGGCCAGGCGCTGGCCACGATCTACGCGCCCGACTGGCTGAGCCCGCTGAACGAGTTGGCAGCGCTGAAGCGCGCCGGCGCGTCGGCCGAGCTGCTGGCGGCCGCACGCGACCGCACACGGGCCTTGTCCATCCCGCCCGAGTTGCTGCGCCAGGTCGAAGCGGGTCAGGCACCTAACGCCAGATACACACTGACCGCGCCGGTGGGCGGCGTGATTGCCGAGTTGGGCGTGCGCGAGGGCGCCGCGGTTGCCGTCGGCATGCCGCTGTTCCGCATCGCCGGTCTGGACAAAGTCTGGGCTGTGGCTGAAATTCCCGAAACCCAGGCCCTGCGGCTGAAGCGCGGGCAGGGCGTGTTGGCCAGCGTGCAGGCCGACCCTTCGCAAACCTTCAAGGGCCAGCTGGCCGAACTGCTGCCCGAGGTGAACGCCAACACGCGCACCTTGAAGGCGCGCTTTGAAGTCGACAACCGCCGGGGCCTGCTGGTGCCCGGCATGTTGTTGCGGCTGCAGGTGCAGGGCGCGAAAGCGCTGCGCCTGGTGGTGCCGAGCGAGGCGGTCATCCGCACCGGCCCGCGCGCGGTGGTGCTGGTGCGCACGGGCAGCGGCCGCTTCGAGAGCCGCAACGTGACGCTGGGCATCGAAGTGGGTGAGGACATCGAGGTGCTGCAAGGCCTGGCCGAAGGCGAAGCGGTGGTGGCCAGCGGGCAGTTCCTGGTCGACAGCGAAGCGCGGCTGCGCTCGGTGGTGAAATGATCGCCGCGCTGATCCGCTGATCCGCTGGTCCGTCGGCAACCGTTTTCTAGTGCTGATGGCCACGGCCTTGCTGGTCGCGGTCGGGCTGTGGTCGCTGGCGCGCACGCCGCTGGACGCGCTGCCCGACCTGAGTGATACCCAGGTCATCATCCGCACGCCCTACCCGGGCAAGGCGCCGCAACTCGTCGAAGACACGGTGACCTATCCGCTGACGACGACCCTGCTCAGCGTGCCTGGTGCGCGCACGGTGCGCGGCTATTCCTTCTTCGGCGACTCCTTCATCTACGTGCTCTTCGACGACAAGACCGACCCCTACTGGGCACGTTCGCGCGTGGTCGAGGTGTTGAACCAGGTGCAGAGCCGCCTGCCGGCCGGCGCCAACGCGGCACTCGGGCCCGACGCCACTGGCGTGGGCTGGGTCTATGAATACGCGCTGGTCGACCGCAGCGGCCGGCACGACCTGGGGCAGCTGCGCGCGCTGAACGACTGGTTCCTGAAGTTCGAGCTGAAGACCGTGCCCGATGTGGCCGAGGTGGCCAGCATCGGCGGCATGGTGCGCCAGTTCCAGGTGCTGCTGGGCCCTGATCGCCTGCGCGCCCTGGGCATGTCGCAGGCGGTGGTGTTGGAGGCCTTGCGCGCGGCCAACCAGTCGGCCGGCGGTTCGGTGGTGGAACTGGGCGAGGCCGAATACATGGTGCGTTCACGCGGCTATCTGCGCACGCTGGACGACTTCCGCAACATTCCCTTGGCGCTGAACGGCGCCACGCCGGTGCTGCTGCGCGACGTGGCCAGCGTGCAAATCGGCCCCGAGATGCGGCGCGGCATTGCGGAGTTGGACGGCGAAGGCGAGGTCGCTGGCGGCGTCGTCGTGATGCGGTCGGGCAAGAACGCGCGCAGCACCATCGCGGCGGTGAAAGCCAAGCTGGACGCGCTGCGGCCCGGCTTGCCGGCGGGTGTCGAAATCGTCACCACCTACGACCGTTCCTTGCTGATCGACCGCGCGGTGGACAACCTGCGTGACAAGCTCATCGAAGAGTTCATCGTCGTGGCGCTGGTCTGCGCGGTCTTTCTGTTTCACCTGCGCTCGGCGCTGGTCGCCGTGGTGGCGCTGCCCATCGGCGTGCTGGCCGCCTTCACCGTGATGCACGCCCAGGGCGTCAACGCCAACATCATGTCGCTGGGCGGCATCGCCATCGCCATCGGCGCCATGGTCGACGGCGCCATCGTGATGGTCGAGAACGTGCACAAGCACCTCGAAGTCTTCGAGGCCGCGCAGGGCCGCGCACCGACGGCGGCCGAGCGTTGGCAGCAGGTCACAGCCGCCTCGGTGGAAGTCGGCCCGGCGCTGTTCTTTTCGCTGCTGGTCATCACGCTGTCCTTCCTGCCGGTGTTCACGCTGGAGGCCCAGGAAGGGCGCTTGTTCGCGCCGCTGGCCTTCACCAAAACCTATGCCATGGCGGCGGCCGCCGGTTTGTCGGTGACCTTGGTACCGGTGCTGATGGGCTGGTTGATCCGCGGCCGCATCCCGCATGAAAGCGCCAACCCGCTGAACCGCTGGTTGATGGCCGCCTACCGGCCGCTGCTGGACGTGGTGCTGCGCTTTCCCAAGGCCACGCTGGCTATGGCCGGCCTGTGCCTGGCCCTCACCGCCATCCCGCTGCTGCAACTGGGCGGCGAATTCATGCCGGCCATGGATGAAGGCGACCTGCTCTACATGCCGTCGGCGCTGCCCGGCCTGTCGGTATCCAAAGCCGCTGAATTGCTGCAGCAGACCGACAGACTGATCAAGACCGTGCCCGAAGTGGCCCGCGTTTTCGGCAAGGCCGGCCGCGCTGACACCGCCACCGACCCGGCGCCGCTGGAGATGTTCGAGACCACCATCCAGTTCATCCCGCGCGCCCAGTGGCGGGCCGGCATGACGCCCGAAAAGCTGGTCGATGCGCTGGACCGCGCGGTGCAGGTGCCGGGCCTCAGCAACGTCTGGGTGCCGCCCATCCGCAACCGCATCGACATGCTGGCCACCGGCATCAAGAGCCCTGTGGGCATCAAGGTCGGGGGCGCCGATCTGGCCACCATCGACAAGCTGACCCTGCAGATCGAGGCCGCCGTGAAGGGCGTGCCCGGCGTCACTTCGGCGTTGGCCGAACGGCTGACGGGCGGGCGCTACATCGACGTCGATGTGGACAGGCTGGCCGCTGCGCGCTACGGCTTGTCCGTGGCCGACGTGCAGGCCGTGGTGGCCACTGCCATCGGCGGCGACAACGTCGGCGAAGTGCTGTTCGGGCGCGAGCGCTACCCCATCAATGTGCGCTACCCGCGCGAAGTGCGTGACAGCCTGCAGCGCCTGCGCGAACTGCCTTTCGTCACCGCGCGCGGCGCGCAGTTGCTGCTGGGTGATGTGGCCCGCATCACCGTCACCGAAGGCCCACCCATGCTGCGCAGCGAGAACGCGCGTTTGTCAGGCTGGGTCTATGTCGACGTGCGCGGACGCGACCTGCAATCGGTGGTCACCGACATGCAGGCCGCCGTGGCCAAGGCGGTGCCGCTGCCGGCCGGATACTCTTTGTCGTGGTCGGGCCAATTCGAATACCTGGCGCGCGCGGCCGAGCGCTTGAAAGTGGTGGTGCCGGTGACGCTGGCGGTCATCTTGGTGTTGCTCTACCTGCTGTTCAAGTCCTTCGGCGACGCGGCACTGGTGATGGCCGCCGTGCCCTTCTCACTGATCGGCGGCTTCTGGCTGGTGTGGCTGCTGGGCCATGCGGTGTCGGTGGCCACAGTCGTGGGCTTTATCGCACTGGCGGGCCTGGCGGCCGAATTCGGCGTCGTGATGCTGGTCTACCTGGACAACGCCTTGAAGCGCCGCCTGGCCGCCGGCGAGGCCCTGAATGACGCCACGCTGCTGGCCGCCATCCGCGAAGGCGCGGTGCTGCGGGTGCGGCCCAAGGCCATGACGGTGGCCGTGGTGATGGCCGGCCTGCTGCCCATCTTGTTCGGCAGCGGCACGGGCTCTGAAGTCATGACGCGCATAGCCGCGCCCATGGTGGGCGGCATGCTCACGGCGCCGCTGCTGAGCATGCTGGTGATGCCGGCCGCGTGGTACCTGGCGCGGCGGCGGCTGGGTTCGCCAGCGCACTGACAAGCGGGGCCGGCTTTGCTACAACCTCATCCAGGCCACGGTGGCTTTGAAAAGGAGCTTTCGATGCTGGAAACAATTGCAATTATCTTGGTGGTGCTCTGGTTGGTGGGTCTGGTCACCTCGACCACCATGGGTGGCTTGATCCACGTGCTGCTGGTCATCGCCATCGTCGTGGTGCTGGTCCGCGTCATCAGCGGCCGGCGTTTGTAGGAGGCCATCACCATGAACCCCACCCAAATGATCGGTGTTGTGCTGATTGCGGCCGGCGCTGCCGGCCTGGCCTACGGCAGCTTCAGCTACACCAAGGACACTCAAAAGGCCAAGATCGGCCCGATTGAGTTGTCGGTCAAGGAAAAGGAAACGGTGAACGTGCCCGCCTGGGCCGGCGGCTTGGCCATCGCCGGTGGTATTGCGGTGCTGGTCTTCGGGCGCAAGAACGGCTGAAGGCGTATCGACGGGTGAGGGTGCTGCAGCAAATGCCGCCGCCTCACCGCGTGATGTGCTCGACCTTGCGGAAGCGCAGTGCCGACCAGTCTTCGTCGATGGCCACCATGCGCACGCTGTCGTAGCCGGCGGCGCCCAGTGCGTCCCAGCCGCTGTCGCGGTGGAATTCGCAGCGGTAGCGCTTGGACGACTGCTTGGGGTAGGCGAACCACAACACGGCGTCACCTTCGGCCACGGCCGTCAATTGCGCGATGGCGACGTTCAATTCCGCCTGGGTAGTGGCGAAGGCCAGGCCGAATTGCAACCGCGGACTGGCGGTGCGCGCAATCGTCACACCTTCGTCCGCCAGCGCTTGCAGGGCCGACTCGAAACTGGCCGGCGCATGCAGCACCGCCACCGCGCCGTGTTCGGGCTTGAGGTTGAGCTTCTTGAACAGCGGCGTCATGCGGGCAGTCTGCGCTTTCAGCCTCGCAGGTGGCAAGCCACCCAGTGCCCTTCGGCACTCTGCTTGAGCTGCGGTTTTTCCTTGTCGCACAGGCCTTTTTTGGCGATGGGGCAGCGGGTGTGGAAGTGGCAACCCGAAGGCGGGTGGATGGGGCTGGGCACATCGCCCTGCAGCGGGATGCGCAGGCGCT
>JAYVBO010000508.1:0-6381 GCA_043750435.1 Betaproteobacteria bacterium
TCGGGGCTGAAGACCGACGCGGCGCCGTTGAGCTTGTTTACGCGGGGCTGAAATGCCGCGCGATTTCGGGGTCGAAGGCGCCGTCAACCAGCACGAACAGCAGCTTGCACGGCTTGCCTGACCGGTTCGCCCAGGCATGGTTGGTGCCCCGCTCCACGGCGAAGTCGCCAGTGCGCATCAGCACTTCTTCCTGGTCCAGCACCAGCCAGATTTCGCCTTCGATGACATAGCAATAGTCCACCGATTGCGTGCGGTGCATCAGCGGGTGCTTGGCCTGCCCGTCGCGGTTGGTCGAAGCGGTGTCGGTGCCGATGGCGCCCCAGGCCACGCGCGTGGCATCGGCATCCATCTTTTCCAGCCAGTCGCCTTCGGGCCCGAACTCGACGATGCGCACCACGGTGCCGTTCTTCGGCGGCTCCAGCTTCAGCGGCCGTGATGTCGGATCGGCTTCATTGCCAACGGTCGCTGGCGTCTGATCGGTCATCCACAGCTGCGTCAGGCAATAGCCCACGCGCTTGGGGTTGCCGTGCACCGAAGGCGCGGCCTGGTCTTCCGTGACGATCGAGCGGCCCTGCGCGTCGTGCCCGGTGACGATGCGGCGTACGTGGCCCTTGGGTTCGCTGGTGGTACTCATTCGGTGCTGACTCCGGTTGCCTTGACGATGCTTCCCCACTTGGTGAGTTCGCGTTGGATGTAGGCGGTGAACTCTGCCGGCGAACTCAGGCTGGTCACGGCCAGCGCCTTCACCTTGCCCGCCTTCACCAGCGGGACGGCCGGGGGCAGGGCCACGCTGGCCAGCGCGACTTGGTTGGCCACGGTGTCCTGCAAGGCGGGCGCCGCGCCCTGGTAGGGCACGTGCACGGCGTCCAGACCCCCCAGCACCCGCAGAACGTGGTCCCCGGTGAGGTGCGGCGTGCTGCCCACGCCTGCCGAGCCGTAGCTCACGCTCTTGCCCTTGTGCGCGAGCAAGAAGGCTTTCAGGTCGGCCGCAGGTTCGCTGGGATGGGCGACGATGATGTTGGGGCTGGCAGCCACCACGGCCACGGGTGCGAAGTCGCGCTGAAGGCTGTAGCCCGGGCTCTTGGACAGCGTCTGGTTGACCGCGATCGAGGTCGTGGTGGCCAGCAGCGTGTAGCCGTCGGCGGGTTCCTTGGCCACCAGGCGGGCGGCGATGTTGCCGCCGGCGCCGGGTCGGTTGTCCACCACCACTTGCTGGCCCAACTTCTCTTGCAGCACCTGACCGATGAGCCGCGCCACGATGTCGGCGGGCCCGCCGGGGGCGAAGGCAACCACCAGGCGGATGGGCTTGTTCGGCCAGGCCTGGGCCTGGGCCCAGGCGCAAGGGCCCCATGTGCTGCCCACGAGGGCGGCCAAGCCCAGCAGCAGGCGGCGGCGTCGAATGGTGGGTGGGTTCATTGGGGCTCGATCTTGGTGGTCAGGGCGATGGCTTTGTGCTTGTTGATCTCGTCGCGCACGAAGGCAGCGAAGTGCGTGGAACGGCCCACGCCGACCGGGCCGAAAGGGATATTGCCCTCTGGGCCTTCAGCCGCCGCGATCCGGCATCAAAGCCCGGCGCCGTTCCAGTCGGCAGCCGGCTCCGGCGGCTCGGGCCTGAGGCCTGCCGCGCGGATGGCTTCGATGGCGCAGAACTCGTCCTTGTCCGAGGCGTCGCCGCTGATGCCCACGGCACCGATGGCCTGGCCTTGTTCGTTGACGATGAGCACGCCGCCCGGTGTGGGGATGAAGCGGCCTTGCGAGGCCGCGGCCAGCGCGGCCAGAAAGCTGGGCCGGTTGGCCAGCCGATCCCGGATCTGGCGCGTCGCCATGCCCATGCCCAGCGCACCCCAGGCCTTGCCCAGCGCGACGTCGTGGCGCAGCAGGCCGCAGCCATCTTCACGCTGAAAGCTCACCAACTGGCCGCCGGCGTCCAACACCGCCACGGCCAGCGGCAGCAAGCCGTGCTCGTGCCGCAGCGCCAGCGCCTTTTCAGTGATGCGCGTGGCCATCGACAAGGACAGGCTGGTTTGGACGGATATCAGTTGTTCGGCCATGGTGTGAGGCGATTCCTGTGTGGGTTGGATTTCAGTTGGCCGTCAGATCGCCCAGCGCGCTGACGATGGGCTGCCACTTCGCGCGCTCGGCGCGCACAAAGGCGGTGGCCGCCGCCTGTCCGATGTGCGCATCGACAAACATCGACTGGGCCTCCAATCGGCTGCGCAAGCTGGGGTCGGCCAGAGCCCGCCGCGTGGCTTCGGCCAAGGTGTTCTGTACCGCGGGTGGTGTGTCTTTGGGCACTGTCACCACATTCCAGAGCATGGCTTCCAAGGGCTTGGCCAGGCCTGCCGATTCGGCCACCGTGGGAATCTCGGGCGCCGATGCCAGGCGCTTGGCTGCCGCCACGCCCACGATGCGCACGCGCCCGCTCAGGTGGTGCGGCAACAGATTGCCCAGGGTGTCGACGGTCATTTCAATCTGCCCGCCGATCAGGTCTTGCATCGCCGGCCCCGCGCCCTTGCAAGGCACATGCGTGATCGGGGCGCCGGTGACTTGCTTCAGCCGCTCGGCCGCCACGTGCAGCAGCGTGCCCGTGCCCGGCGAGCCGTAGCTGTATTTGCCCGGATTGGCCTTGGCCGCAATGATCACGTTCTTCAGCGTGCGCGGCATTTGCGGCGACACCGCAAACACCACCGGCGCGCCGCCCAGCACGCCGATGAAGGCGAAGTCTGCGAGCGCGTCGTACTGCTGCTTGGGCTGAATCAGGTTGTACAAGACGTGCGTCGACGCCGTGCCGAAGAGCAGCGTGTAGCCGTCCGCCGCGCTGCGCTTGACGTCCAGGCTGCCCAGAGCGCCCGAAGCGCCGGCCTTGTTTTCCACGATCACGGTCTGGCCCAGTTGTTTGCCCAGGGCGTCGGCATACAAGCGTGCAAAGCTGTCGGTAGGGCCACCCGGCGGAAAGGACACGACCATGCGGATCGGGTGCGAGGGGAAGCTTTGCGCGAACAGCGGCGTGGCCAGGCTGCAGGTGGCGGCGGCAAAAGCGGCTCGAAGGATCGGGCGTCTTTGAATGGTTGGGCTCCTAGAGAGTCAACGCACGGGGAAGGGGAAGGGGAAGCGGAGCGGGGCGCCGCTGGCGACGCCCTCTTCTTTTTCAGACGATCTTGATGCTGAGGTTGGGCAGCCGGTCGATGTGGCAGTCGATCACGTCGCCGCGCACCACGGGCCCCACGTTCTCCGGTGTTCCGGAATAGATGATGTCGCCCGGCATCAGTTCGAAGGCCTCGCTCAATTTGCTGATCTGCTCGGCCACGTTCCAGATCATCTGATTCAAATTGGCATTCTGTTTCGTCACACCATTGACCTTCAGCCAAATGGCGCCGCCCGTGAAGGGCCCGGTGTGGCTGGCCAGATGCAAGGGGCCTATGGGCGCACTGCGGTCAAAGCTCTTGCCAATTTCCCAGGGCTTCTTTTCATCGCCCATCGCACGCTGCAGGTCGCGGCGCGTCATGTCCAGCCCCAAGGCGTAGGCGTAGACGTGCTCCAGCGCCGAGGCGATCGGAATGTTGCGGCCCCCCTTGTTCAGCGCCGCCACCAGTTCCACCTCGTAGTGGTAGTTCTTGGTCAACGTCGGGTAGGGATGGTCGGCCACGGTGCCCGGCGCCACGTTCTGGATGGCATCGGTGGGCTTCTGGAAAAAGAACGGCGGCTCGCGCGTCGGGTCGCTACCCATCTCGCGCGCATGTGCGGCGTAGTTGCGGCCTATGCAATAGATGCGCCGAACCGGGAACATCAAGTCGCTGCCCACGATGGGCACCAGAGTCGCCGGCACGGCGAAAGGCGTCTTCACGCCCGCTTGCTGCGCGGTGCCCGGCAGCGCGCAGCCGGCCAAGGCACCCACCGCCATCGTGGCGGTGGTGTTGAACATTGAACGTCGGTCCATCGTTGTCTCCTGCTGGTTGAATTTGAATTGCCCGTGTTCAGGGCGCAGTCACGTTCCACACTTCCGTGAGCACCGTGCCGCTGGCGCGAACGAGTTTGGCAATCGGGCAGTACATCGCCAGTTCGCGTTGCAATTGGGTGATCTGCTCGTCGCTGGCGCAGCTCACCACGTCGATGACCAAGGTGATGGCCGGGAACGGTACCGCGATGTCTTCGGCCAGCGTCACGCCGCGACGGTCGAAGGTGGCGTCGGCGCGCACGCTCATCTGCTGCAGTTCGAGGCCGTGCTTGTGCGCAATCTTGTGGCTGATGACGCTGGTGCAGCCCACCAGGGCCGCGACAAAGGTCTCCGTCGGGCTCAGACCCAGGTTGCTGCCGCCGCGCTCCAGCGGTTCGTCAATGATGGTTTGGACATCGCGCACGCTGATGTCGGTGCGCGCGTGCGACTCGACCTTGCCCAGCATGCGCATCTGGACCTGGGTCTTGGGGCGGATATTCACAGTCGGTGACCTCTGAATTCAAGCAATGCTGCGATGCGGCTCTGAATAGCGCACCGTCACGGTGTAGGAGCCTTCGTTGAGCAGCCAGGGCCGCACACGGAAGCGGCGCACACCGCTGGTGTGCATGGGGTCGGCCTGCGCAATGCCCGTGGCCTCGACCAGCGAGGCGGCCCGCACGATGATCATCCCTTCGCCGCTCCAGGCGGTTTCGGTGTCGTCGGCGAAGGGGCCTGCCGCAAAGGTGATGCCCCTGGCTTCCAGGTCTTTCTGGTAGGCCAGATGCTCGCCGAGGTGCGGCAGCAGCGCGTCCAGCGTGCCGGTGGGCGTGGTGAAGATCACGTACAAGGCCTTGGCGAGCACACCCTTGGCGGTGACGTGATCGATGTGGTCTTGCCAGTTGTTGCTCATGACAGGCCCCTCGGTGACGGTGTAGGGCGGTTCATCACAGCAAGGCCAGGCTGATCTGCGGGAAGACGATCAGCAGCACCAGCACGACCAGCATCACGGCGGCAAACGGCAGCGCGCCCATGAACACGTCGTTGAGCGAAATGGACGGGTCGTCGATCGTGGCCTTGATGACGAAGCAGGAGATGCCGAAAGGCGGATCATGAAACCGGCAAACGACATGTGGACGCCAGCCAGCCATTCACCGAACAGGGTGGGCAAGCCCGCCATGCCGAGCAGCCGGGTGTAGATCGACGCCGCGATGATCAGGAACAGGATGTTGGCGGTGATGTGGCCGGTGTCGACCAACGCGCCCCAGACCGCTTTGGCATTCAGCCTGCCTTTCAAGGCGCCGATGAGGGCCGCGGCCAGCGTGCCGACGGCACCGGACTCAACCGGCGTCAGGAAGCCGGCATACAAGCCTCCCAGCACCACGCAGACGAGCAGCAAGACCGGGCCGAGCTTGACGGCGCCACTGCGCGCCAACATGGCCCATGGCAGGCGTGCGCCGGTCGGTGCCTGGCCGCCGACAAAGCTGGGCCAGAACACCGCGAACAGCACGATGGCCAGACAGAAGGCCACCGCCAGCAGCACGCCGGGAAACACGCCGGCCAGGAACATCGCACCCACCGACTGTTCAGTGATCACGGCGTAGATGATCAACATCACGCTGGGCGGAATGATCATGCCCAGCACCGAGCTGCCGGCCACGATAGCCACCGTGAAGCGCTTGCCATAGTGGTAGCGCTGCATCTCGGGCACCGCGACTTTGGCGAACTCGTAGACGTCGCGGCCGAGGCCGCAGCGGCTGACCACCAAGCCCATCATCACGAACAGGGGCACGGTGGCAAAGGCCTCGTCCGAAACCGAATCAGCGATGGCCAAGCCCAGCAGGTTCAGCGCCAGGTCAAAGTTGCCCTTGAGCAAGAGGACGCCGACAAAGGACACGGTGCCCAACGTGACCGCGATGTGCAGGCCGCTGTAAATGAGGACAACGATCGCAATCAGCGATGCAAGGCCAACGGTGGTGCTGCTCAGTTCCATCAGGTAGATACCGGGGTAGCGCTCAGCGGTGCGCGTTGGATGAGCGCCCGCGGGCGCGTTGCACTGCCACCCAGGACTGGCGCAGAAATTCAAGCAGGCAGAGGCCAGTCCGATCGCCGTGATCAACTTGACGGGCCACACCACCACCGTGAACACGCCCCTGGTTGCCCAGGAACGAAGAGCGCCGTATGGCCTCGGTCAGCAGCGGCACCGTGCCCCACAAGGCCAAGCCCATGTAGGTGGCGCCGATCAGGCAGAACACCGCTTCCCCAAGTGGGCCCCTGCACGCCGAGACGAGCGCAGAGCAGCGCGTCCGTGGTCGGCTCGAAACGGCCGATCAGGGCTTCGCGAACACCGAAGACGGCATCGCTGTCCAGGTAGGTGTCGTCGGCGTCAAAGAGTTCGGTGACCAGTGTCCGGTGCCCTGGCGCGCTGACGATCATGTGCGCGTGCGCGG
>JAYVBO010000509.1:0-6374 GCA_043750435.1 Betaproteobacteria bacterium
CGGGCGTGCCCGGGGGTGCCGTGGCGGGCACGTCCCGGCTCAGCGGGTCAGGCGTGCGATCAGCACGCCCACGGCGACCGCCGTGGCCACCGCGGCCAGCGGGTTGTCGCGCACCGTGCAACGCAGGCTCTCGGCCCATTCGTCGCCGGTGGCCCGCGCCTGGTCGGCCCGTTCCTGCAGGGCTTCGCTGGCCGTGGCCACGCCGTCCTGCAAGCGGTGCACGTGCGGTGCCGCCGTGTCGGCCAGGCGGTCGATGGTGGCGTGCGCGCCTTGCACCACGCGGCCGAGCAGGTCGTCGCCATCGCTGGCAGGCGACGGCGCGGCAGCGTCCATGTCGCGCGCCGGGCGGCTGGTGTCCGGGGTGTCAAAAGGCGAAGAGGAGGGGGAGGCAAAGGTGGCCATGGATGTTCCTAGCGTTGCGTCAGGGGTGGCACGGGCCTGTGGCCCGTTGCCGGGTCGGGCAAACGACATGCCCGGGGGGTGCCCCGCGGTGGCGACACCCCCCGGGCGTGGGCGGGCGCTATCAGCCAGGCAGCACGATGGGCTCGGTCGAGTCGTCAGCCGGCACCGCGAAGGTGTCGCGGATGAGCAGCGGCTCGCCGGTGTCGTCACCGCCGGCCAGGCTCAGCAAGAAGGTCACGAAGGCGCTCGAACTGGCACCCGCCGAGTCGGGCACTTCGGTAACCGGCGCGGGCGGCAGTGGCGGCTGCGCCTTGTTGTCCTCGTTGGCCCAGCAGCCGACCAGCAGCAGCACCACCGCCGAGGCGGCGGCCAGCTTCAGCCTTTGCGGAATCTTGGTCATGGTGAAGGCTCCCGGGTTCATGGGTAGGTGGCGCCGGCAGGCGCGGCGGGGTTGAAGTTGCCCGGCAACGGGGTCGTCAGGTACGGGAAGGTGACGCCGAAATTGGCGGCGGTCTTGCGCACTCCGTCGGTCAGGGCCAGGCCACCGGCCGGCGCGTCGCTGGGCTTGCAGCCAACCTTCAGGGTGTCGGTGGTGCCCGTCAGCACACACAGCGCGCCCATCGCGACACGCAGCGACAGGTCGACCACGTCGTCGGCCGGGCGCCGGCCGTTGGGGAAGCCGGCGTTGTCGCCGCCGGCCACGCCCAGCGGGTTCTGCGAACCCGCCGCCGTGACCGCGATGGCGGTGTTCAGGCGCAGCATTTCCGCTGGTACCACGGTGGTCGGCTGGTTGACGCCGCTGATGCCTTTCAGGAAGACGGTCTGCAGGTCGGTGCGGGGGAAGTTGGTCGGCGCCAGGGCCGCCGGGAACAGCGTCTGGATCAGCGCCGGCAGCACCGGGTTGGTCACGTAGTCGGCGAAGTTGGCGGCGTCGTTCTTCGGCTTGGAGGCGTTGAACTTGTCCTTGTCGTCGATGCCGATGATCAACTCGTTGACCAGCGGCATGCCCAGGCGCGAGACCTGCGTCCAGGCACCGCCGCTGCGCGTCACCTTGCCCAGGCCGGTGGCGGGCGCACCGTCAAGCAGCCGGCCCTGGCGCAGGCTGGCGGTGGTGTAGGCGCCGATGACCGGGTCGGTGCCGGCCGTCAGGCAGCTGATCGGCAATTCCATCGCCAGCGTGCTGACGTTCTTGCCTTCCAGGTCGTTGTTGTTGCCGCCGACCTCAGCGCCCAGCGGGTTCAGGTTGAACAGGTCGAAAGCGCGGCCCACGGCGATGTAGAAGGGCTCCTTGCGCTGGCCGACGAAGACGCGGCCGGGGGTGCTGCAACCCGGAATCGTCACGTCATAGATGTGCTGGTTGGCGTAGGTGGCATAGCCGGTGGCGCTGCCGAAGACCTTGTCGCCGATGTTGTCCACAGGCTTGTCGAACGTGGCGCTGCCGCCCGAGGCGTTGGTGATGCTGGTGCGGGCACCGCGTCGGCCGGCGCGCACGACGTCGACGGTGAAGGTTTCGCGCACGTTCAGTGCGGCCGGGTTGACACCGCTGATGACGCCGCTGTTGATCAGCGGGATCTTCACGGCCTTGCCGCCAATGGTGAGCGCCGTTGCCTTCGAGGTGTTGCTGAAGCGGAACTGGAAAGTGATGTCTTCGACGGCGTCGCCGTTGTTGTCGATGTGGATTTCGTACAGCGCTTCCGGGCTGAACATGTTGAAGTTCGGGCCGCCCTGCGGGTCCTGGAACGGGATGTAGTTGGCCAGGACAGTGACGAAGTTCTGGCGTCCCGCTTCGTAGCTGCGGAACACATACAGGTCGGTGGCGTCGACCTTCGGCGCCCCGGCGATGAAAGGTGCTTCGCGGTGGCTGGACGCGAGCGCTGGTGTGGCGGCGAACGTGCCGACGGCGAGGCCGAGGGCCAGCAGGCCTGGGGTGCGAAATATCATGTCTGAACTCCGATGGTGGTGGTTGGAGCTTTCCCCTGGCAATGCACTTGCCCGCACGGCTTCAACGGGCCCCTGCATTCAGGGGGGGGGGGGTCGGGCGCAGGGCTTCCTCCTACAAACAGGCGTGGTTGTGGCTGACGGGCCCGGGCCCGTCAGCGCGGCCCAATGACGCATGAACACGCCAAGCTTGAACCCACCGGCCGCAGATGGCGCAAGGCCTGATGAGCAGCCCACGCAGCCCGCTCCGCCCGCTGGCGTGCGCGCAGCCTGGGCGCAAGCGGCCACGGTCGAGTCCGATATCGACTGCACGCTGCGCTACCAGATTGACGGCCCCACCGACTGCCTGTTCCAGATCCACGCCTTGAAGGGCAGGGACCAGACGGTGCTGCAAGAGTCGCTCGAGATCACGCCAAACCTGCCCATTCATGTCTACGCCGACCCCACCATGCAGCACCGCTTCGCCCGGCTGCACGCTGAGGCTGGCGAAGTCACGCTGCGCTACCGGGCCAGGGTGCGACGGACGATCGAGGCTTTCGATCCGAACGCGCGGGCGGTACCGATCGCGGAATTGCCCGACGACATCCTGCACAACCTGATGCCCACTCGGTATTGCGAATCCGACGTGATGGGCCGCACGGCGCAGAAGTTGTTCAGTGGCGTTGCGCCTGGTGCGGCGCAGGTTCTGGCGGTGGTGGACTGGATCCACCAGAACATCGACTACCAGCCCGGTTCGACACAAAGCACGTCAACCGCGCAACAGGTCTACATGCAGCGGGCCGGCGTGTGCCGCGACTTCGCGCACCTGGCGGTGACCTTCTGCAGGGCCCTGAACATCCCGGCCCGGCTGGTCGTGGGCTACGCGCCTTTCGACGAGCCGCCACCCGACTTCCATGCGGTGTTCGAGGCTTACGTCGGTGACCGCTGGGTCGTGCTCGACCCCACCCGCATGTCGCCGCCGGAACGCCTGGTGCGCATCGCCAGTGGCCGCGACGCCAAGGACGTGGCCTTCGCGACCTTGTTCGGCCCGGCACGCATGCTGTTCATGGCACCCGAGATCCGGCTCGCGGGCCGATGAATCCCTGGAACCACGTAACGTGGTCCGCGTTCCGTACCGCACACCCGCCCCGCACCTGTCACCCCTTTTCACCCCTTTTCACCCCTTTCACCCCTTTCAAGAAGGAAGTCATGGACACCACCACCGTCACGCTGAACAGTTTGTTCGCCCAACTCGGTCTGCCCGATGACGACCCGGGCATCGACGCCTTCATCGGCGCGCACCGGCCGCTGCCGATGACGGTGCGCGTTTACGACGCGCCGTTCTGGTCGCCGTCACAGGCCCAGCTGCTCCGCGAAAAGCTGCAGGAAGACGCCCAGTGGGCCGTCATCGTCGACGTTTTGAACGTGCGTTTGCGTGACCACCCCTGAGCGGCGGGCCCGTCCGAACCGCTACCTCAGCCGTCGGCTGAAACGGCGTGCGCCGGGGCTGCAGATCGTCGCGGCCCTGTGGCACCACGGCTTCGCACCCGAGGCCACGCCCGGGCCCGAAGAACTGGGTGTCGATGGCGTGGCCTGCCGCCTCGCCGAAGCCTGTGACCGGCTGACGGCCCTGCCGGACGGCAGGGCTGCCGCCTACACGCCGCCGCTGCCCGTCCTGCAGCTGGCCTCGGCCAGCGCCTGAGCCCGCCGAACAGCCATGCAGACCAGCCCACCGCCGCCGCAATCCGCGCAACCGCCCGGGTCGCCCCAGATGCCCGCAGCGCGCCCGACCACGCTGTGGCGCACCCGTCTGAGTGGCCGCCAGACACTGGACCTGGCGCGCCAGGCGTTCACTGCATTCCTGGACGACCACGCACCCAGCATGGGCGCTGCCCTGGCCCACTACACGCTTTTCTCACTGGCCCCGCTGTTGGAGCGCGGGTGCGGCGGCGGTGCAGCAACTGCTTGAAAGTGTCAACCGTCCGGCCGGCGGCGTGGCCAGCACCGTGATCGGCGTGGTGCTGATGCTGGTGGGCGCGACCACGGTTTTTTGCCGAGCGGAATTCACCTGGGCCTTCGCCCGCACGGTGGATTCGCACTGGGCGTCTGGCGAGCCCGCGCCAGGCTTCACTGGATCAGGCCGTTCTTCATCGCGTAATAGGTGAGGTCGCTGTTCGACGACAGCTTCATCTTTTCCATCACACGTGTCCGGTAGGTGCTGACGGTCTTCACCGACAGCGCCATGCTGTCGGCCATGTGGCTGATGGTCTCGCCCTTGGCCAGGCGCAGGAAGACCTGGAATTCGCGCTCAGACAGCTGCTCGTGCAGCGGCTTGTCGAGTTGCCTGCCGAGCCCGTCGGCAAGCAGTTCGCCGACCGCAGGCGTGATGTACTTCCGGCCGCGGTAGACCGTGCGGATGGCGGTGACGATCTCTTCCGGGTCGCACTCCTTGTTCAGATAGCCGCTGGCGCCTTGCCGCAGCAGCGTGGTGGCGTAATGCGCCTCGGGGTAGCCGCTGAGGATCAACACCGCCAGGTTCGGCTCGCGCGCCTTGATCGCGGCCAACGCGTCGACACCGCTCTGGTCGGGCATGGACAGGTCCATCACCACGACGTCGACGTCGCCCTTGCGCACCAGGTCCAGGGCCTCCCGGCCGGTGCTGGCTTCACCCGTCACGCGCAGGTCGACCTGGTCGCTGAAAAACTGCCGCAAACCGGCCCGGACGATGGCATGGTCGTCGACGATCACAACTCGAATCACGGCGTCTCACCTCAAGGACAGGAGTCGCGCGACTGTACGCGCCGAGCGGCGCCGGCCCTGTAGGGAGACGCCTACAGCCACATGCGGTGCCAGCCCGCCTGGGTTCGAGCCTGCGCTTACTACAGTCGATAAACCGCAGCAATTTCGCTGCGATGCAACCCGGATGGCCTCGCCGTCCGCCCTGTGGAGACCGAGATGCTGCACTACGCCGTCGTCTTTTTCGTCATCGCGCTGATCGCTGCGCTGTTCGGCTTCGGTGGCATCGCCGCCGGTGCTGCCGGCATCGGCAAGATCCTGTTTTTCGTGTTCGTGATCATGGCTGTCGTCACCTTCATCGTCAGCCTCATCAAGCGAACTTGACGCTGATAGCGCGCGCAGCTTTCCAGAACCACCCTTTCCAACCCATTTTCACAGGCAGATTGACATGAACGAAACCACTCCTTTCGCCAGCTCAGCCAGCGCCAAACTGGACGGCCTGGCCAGCCATGCCGCCACCCAGGCCGACGACGCGCTGTCGGCAACCCGCCGCGCCGCCAACGGCGCGCTGGACAGGCTGCAAGACGGCGTCGACCACTTGCGCAGTGACACGCCCGGTGCGCTGACGCGGGCCGCCGCGCAGGTCGAAGAGCTGACCCATCGCAGCATCGAGCGGGCCCGCCAGGCCACATCCGACATGCGCCTCACGGTCGACCGCACCGGCGAGCGCACCGTGGCCTACATCAAGGACGAACCCGTCAAGTCGGTGCTGATCGCCGCGGCCGCCGGTGCTGCCGTGGCGGCTCTGATTAGCTTGTTGTCGAGCCGCCGCCGCCGGCCACTGTGATTTGGCTCACTCATCCATAACATCGAGAACCGCATGAACACCACCCGAAATTTGCGCCATACGCTGGTGGCCGCCACCCTGCTTGTCGTCGGCGGTGCCCACGCCGAAAACTTCAACCAGGCGGTCTACAAGGGTGCGAAGGACGATGTGAAGGCGACCTACAAGGTCGACCGCGAACGCTGCAACGGCTTGAGCGGCAACGCCAAGGACATCTGCGTCGAAAGCGCCAAGGGCCAGGAAAAGGTCGCATTGGCCATGCTGGAGTTCAACTACACCGGCAATGCCAAGGACGAAGCGAAGGTCTACGAGGCGCAGTACGAGGCGAATTACGACGTGGCCAAGGAAAAGTGCGACGACTTGGGCGGCAAGGAAAAAGACGTTTGCGTGCAGGCTGCCAAGACCGAACGCGACAACGCCAAGGCCGACCTCAAGTTGGCCAAGACGGTCAGCAGCGCAGCCGACACCGCCGTCG
>JAYVBO010000510.1:0-2737 GCA_043750435.1 Betaproteobacteria bacterium
GCGTCGAGAACATCCAAAAGACCGTGGCCGACTTCTACAAGATCAAGGTCGCCGACATGTACAGCAAGAAACGCCCGGCCAGCATCGCCCGGCCGCGCCAGATCGCCATGTACCTGGCCAAGGACATGACCAAGAAGAGCCTGCCTGAAATTGGTGAACTCTTCGGCGGCCGCGACCACACCACCGTGCTGCACGCGGTGCGCAAGATCGGCGCCGAACGCGGCATCAACCCCGAGCTGAACCAGCAGCTGCACGTGCTGGAGCAGACGCTCAAAGGGTGACCGCGACAGCCCCAGCGCAGGCCGGCTGGCAAGTCTGTGGAAAAAGCTGGCACAACATCCCTGTTATCCACCGACCACCGCCCGCGCCAGAAGTTGTCCCCTTTTGGAGTACAGCGGCAGCCCCCAGCCACCCACAGGGTTCATCGCCTCCTAAGCCCTTGATGGAAAAGGCGAAAATAGGCTTATCCCCAGATTCGGGGCTGCTCTACCAGCTACTACCAAGTTAAAAAGAGAGAGATCACATGATTGTTCTCAAAGCCGCGCAGGCCCAGCTGTTGACAGCTCTGCAGTCCGTCTCGGGCATCGTCGAGCGCCGGCACACCCTGCCCATCCTGGCCAATGTACTGATGCGCAAGACCGGTGATCAAATCGAGTTCACGACCAGTGACCTCGAGATCCAGGTGCGCACGCAAGCCACTCTGGGGGGCGATGAAGGCGCTATCGCGACAACGGTGGGGGCCCGTAAGCTGATCGACATTTTGAAGAGCCTGCCGGCCGATCAGGTGGTGACGCTGACTGCCGCCCAGAACAAGCTGACGCTGCAGGCCGGCAAGAGCCGCTTCACGCTGCAGACCTTGCCGGCGGACGACTTTCCGCTGGTCAACGAAAGCGTTGATTTCGGGCCGGCTTTTTCGGTGCCGCAGAAAACGCTGCGCGCGTTGATCAACCAGGTGCACTTCGCGATGGCGGTGCACGACATCCGCTACTACCTGAACGGCATCCTCTTCATCGCCGAAGGCAAGACGCTGACCTTGGTGGCCACCGACGGCCACCGCCTGGCGCTGGCCCAGTCCACGCTGGAAGCCGATGTGCCGACCAAGCAAGAGGTCATCCTGCCGCGCAAGACGGTGCTGGAACTGCAGCGTCTGCTGGACGACAAGGACACGCCCATCGAAATGCGCTTTGCCAACAACCAGGCCAAGTTCGCTTTCAGCGGCATGGAATTCGTCACCAAGCTGGTCGAAGGCAAGTTCCCAGACTACAACCGCGTCATCCCCAAGAACCACAAGAACGCCGTCACCCTGGGCCGTGCCCCGCTGTTGGCCAGCCTGCAGCGCGCGGCCATCCTGACGTCGGACAAGTTCAAGGGCGTGCGCGTCAACATCGAACCCGGCGTGCTGCGCATCGCGTCCAGCAATGCCGAACAGGAAGAGGCCAAGGAAGAACTTGAAATCGACTACGGCGGTGACGCCATCGAGATCGGTTTCAACGTGACCTACCTGATCGACGTGCTGGCCAACAGCAGCGATGAAATGGTCATGCTGGAACTGCAAGACAGCGCCGCCAGCGCCTTGTTCAGCCTGCCCGCACAACCCGGTTTCAAGTACGTGGTGATGCCGATGCGGATCTAGTTGCGACGCTGTCTGCAACGCTGTTTGCAGCCTGAAATACCAGCGGGCCACGGCCCGCTGCAGCGTTTTGAAGGGCCCCGCAAAAGGGGTCCATGAGGGAATAGAAGCCACCATGACCGAAGAAAAGAAGCCCGACGACGGCGTCGTCCAACGTGCTGTGCCCACCGCAGAAGGCCAGGCCGCCTCAACCGGCAACGAAGCCAGCGCTGCCTATGGTGAAGGCAGCATCCAGATCCTGGAAGGCCTGGAAGCCGTGCGCAAGCGCCCCGGCATGTACATCGGCGACACGTCTGACGGCACCGGCCTGCACCACCTGGTCTTCGAAGTGGTGGACAACTCCATCGACGAAGCGCTGGCCGGGCATTGCGACGACATCACGGTCACCATCCACAGCGACAACAGCATCAGCGTCATCGATAACGGCCGCGGCATACCCACCGGCGTGAAGATGGACGACAAGCACGAGCCCAAGCGCAGTGCGGCTGAAATTGCGCTGACCGAATTGCACGCTGGCGGCAAGTTCAACCAGAACAGCTACAAGGTCTCAGGCGGCTTGCACGGCGTGGGCGTCAGCTGCGTGAACGCGCTGAGCAAAACCCTGCGCCTGACGGTGCGCCGTGGAGGCAAGGTGCACAGCATCGAATTCAAGCGGGGCTTCGTGCAAGACCGTTTGATTGAAATGCGCGACGGCGTCGAAGTCAGCCCGATGCGGATCACCGGTGCCACCGAAATGCGCGGTACCGAAGTGCATTTCCTGCCCGACGAAACCATCTTCACCAACGTCGACTTCCATTACGACGTGCTGGCCAAGCGCCTGCGTGAACTGAGCTTCCTGAACAACGGCGTGAAAATCCGTTTGGTCGATGAGCGCAACGCGCGCGAAGACAACTTCGCTTTCGCCGGCGGTGTGAAAGGCTTTGTCGGTTTCATCAACACCGGCAAGAAGGTGCTGCACCCCAACATCTTCCACGCCATGGGCGACAAGATGAGCGACCAGCAGACCAACATCGGCGTGGAAGTGGCGATGCAGTGGAACGACGGCTATGCCGAGAACGTGCTCTGCTTCACCAACAACATTCCGCAGCGCGACGGCGGCACCCATTT
>JAYVBO010000511.1:0-2736 GCA_043750435.1 Betaproteobacteria bacterium
TGCATCAGGAAGTGCACGCCACCGCGCAGGTCCAGGCCCAGGTACATGGGCAGCGCGTGCAGGCTGGCCATCCAGCGCGGGGTGTTCGACACCAGGTTCAGCGCCACCACGTAGCGCGGGTCGGCGGCGTCAGGGTTGAGCGCCTTGCTCAGCGCGTCCTTGGCCTTCAGCTGGGTGTCGGTGTCGGCAAAACGGGCGCGCACCGAACTACCGTCGAACTGCACGAAGTCGGGCTTGAGATTGGCCGCCTGCAGCACCTGCTGCACGCGATCGACCATCGCCGCTTCGACCTTGACCGTGGACTTGGCGCCCGACAGTTGCACGGCCGGCGCTTCGCCGTAGAAATTGGGCACGGTGTAGAGCAGGCCGATCAGCAGCGCGATGCCGAGGATCGCGTACTTCCACAAGGGATAGCGGTTCATGCAGACTTCCTTCGGGCTCGCGGGCGGTCGGCGTGGTGCCGGCCCTGCGGCGGGGGCGACGCAGCAGCCGGGCCGGCAGCCTGCCGGCCCGCGCCGCGTGGCGGATTACTTGTAGGTGCCTTTGGGCAGCACCTGGATCACGGCGCCGCGCTGCACTTGCAGTTCGACGTTGTTGGCGACCTCGACGTGGACAAAGGACTCGCCCAGCTTGGCCACGCGGCCGATGACGCCGCCACCGATGACGACCTCGTCACCCTTGGCCAGCGCCTGGATCATGGCCTTGTGTTCCTTCTGCTTCTTCATCTGCGGACGGATCATGATGAAGTACAGCACCACGAACATCAGCGCCAAAGGCGCCAGGCTCAGCAGTGAGGATTCGGCACCACCGGCGGCGGCGGCCGGGGCGGTTTGGGCAAAGGCTTCGGAAATGAACACGGCGGGCTATCCTGATGGGGCGCCCGGCAAGCCCGGGCGAACCGCGAATTCTAAGGTGCGCCGCCCGGCCTGCCCGATTCGCCACCCAGCAGCCCCACCGCGCTTACGGGTCGGCGTGCAGCAGCCAGCCACAGCAGCACCAGCAACAGCCACAAAAAGCGGGGCGCGTCGATCAGTGTGTTCAGCGCGCCCGAGGCCGCAAAGCCCAGCACCGCCGGCAGCGCCGCTGGCACCAGCGCCTGCCCGCGCCACACCGCCAGCGCAGCGCTGCCCAGCGCCAGCAACGCCAGCCCGGCCCAGGCCAGCACGCCCAGCCAGCCCTGGTCGAAGAGCACCGCCACGGGCAGGCTGTGCAGGTGCCAGGGCGGGTCCACGTCGGTGGCGAAGAACCAGTGGTCCATGCCCTGCACGAAATCGCCGTTGGCCAGCATGTCGTCGCCCAGCGCGGTGCGCAGGCGCACGTGTGTCACGTCCAGCCAGCCTTGCTTGGGGGTGACCAGCGACAGCTTCAGCGGCGCGCGCCAGGGCGCCGGGCGGGCCAGCAGGCGCGAGGCGTCGAGCGCCAGCTCGGTGTGCTGCCAGGCGCTGGTTGACGCGGCTGATGCGGCTGATGCGACCAGCGCGGCGGAAGCTGCCGCCGGCGGGACAGTTGCGGTCGCGGCGCAGCCCAGCGACGTCAGGGTCCACTTCTCGCACAGCAGCACCGCCGGCCCGGGCTGCCCTGGGCTGGCGCGCCAGTCCAGTGACAGCCGCAGGGCGCCGATGTCGGGGCGTTGCACGATTTGTTCGATGTACAGCGCAGCGCCCTGCCCCAGGCGCAAGTGATGCGCGTCACCCTCACGCGCCAGGCTGTAGCTGGCCGCGTGCACCGCCTCGGCGCTGCCCCAGTAGTGGGCCTGCGGGTAGCGGCCGACGCCCATGCCGATCAGCGCGGTCGTCAGGCTGCTGCCGCGCAGCGCCAGGCCATCGGCCCAGTGCGCCTGTCGCACGGCCAGATCTTGTGTCGACTGCGCCAGGCGCTGGCGGGCATAGCTGCCGCCGGCGATGGGCAGGGCGATGGCCAGCAGCATGGCCACCACGGCCGCAGCCGCCCCCGCGCTGACGGCCCCGTTGCGCCAGCCTGGGTTCCGCCGAAGCCACAACACCGCCTGCACCAGCAAGCAGGCCAGCAGCACCACGGCCAGCGCCGCGTAGCCGTTGCGCGAATAGGTGACCATGGTGGCGTAGCCCGCGCCCAGCAGCACGCTCAGCGTCGCCAGCCGCCCCGCCAGCGGCCCGGCCTGCAGGACGGCGGTGATGGCGAAGGCCGAGGCCACGGCCAGGAAACACTCGATGTAGGCGCCGCCTTTGTGCATGGCCGAAAAGGGGCCGGTGACGCGGAAGTCGGCCGCGAAGTCCCACAGGCCGCCGGTGAAGACGAGGCGTTCGAAGCCGACGATCAACACGGTCAGCGCCAGACCCGTCAACAGCCCCACGCTGAAGACGCGAGCGCGCCGCACAGCCGGGTCGGGCAGGCGCTGCCACAGCGCCACGAACAGCCACCCCCAGAGCGCCCCCTTGGCGATGCGCAGCGCGTTGAAGGCACTGGTGTAGCTGCTGAAGCTGTTGGCGTCGGGCCAGGCAGGCGGCCACAGCGCGCGCAGGCTGCTGAGCACCAGGCTCAGGCCCAGCGCGGCGAAGGCCAACGTTAGAGGCCGCAGGCGGCGCGGCTCGGCAGGTGGCGACAAACGCGCGAACGCGACGGCCACGCACACCGCCTGCAGCAGGTCGAATTCGTCCACGAAAAAGCGGCCGCTCCAGGGTGCGAAATCCAGCACCGGCAGCGCCGCCGGCACCAGGGCCAGGGCCAGCACCGGCCAGCGGTGGACCAGCAGCGCAG
>JAYVBO010000512.1:0-2727 GCA_043750435.1 Betaproteobacteria bacterium
CCGCTGCGCGCGCAGCAGCGCCGGTGGCAGGCGGTGGTCCAGCGTGTCGAAGACCACGTGCTCGCCCTGCAGGCTGACCAGCGGAAGGCCGGCAAAGACCACCGCCACCATCAGCAGTTCGGTCAGTTCCAGCGCGCCCGGCAACGAAGCAGCGAAGAACTTGCGGCCGACCACGTCCACCGCCGTCAGCGCCATGATGGCGAACAGCGCGGCAGCGGCCAGCGTGCCGCACAGCGTGGTCAACAGCCGGTTCAGGCGCGGCTTCAAATCGACATCACTTCTGCTTGGCGATGTCGGCGCGCAAGTCGGCCAGCGCCTGCTTCGGGGCCTTCATGCCCTTGGCTTCGGCGGCCTTGGCCCAGGCGTCGATCAGCGGCGCGGTCTTGTCGCTGACCACCTTGACGAAGGCGGCGTCGGCATTGCTGATCTGCACGCCCGAGGCCTGCATGAAGGCCAGGCCGCGGCGGTCGGCCTTGTCCCAGGCGCGGCCGAAAGCGTGGGCCGCAGCCACCCCCGACAGCTCATCAACCACCTTCTTCACGTCGGCCGGCAAGCCGTCGTACTTGGCCTGGTTCATCATGAAAACGAAGCTGGTGTTGTACAGGCCACCCGGGAAAGTGGTGCCGTAGCGCACCACCTTGTCGATCTTGAAAGCCTCGACCGACTCAGCCGGGAACAAGGTGCCGTCCAGCACCCCCGAGGACAGCAGTTCGTAGTTTTCAGTGGACGGCTTGAGCGTGACATTCATGCCCAGTGCCTTGCCGATTTCATTCACCACGCCGCCGCCCACGCGCCACTTCAGGCCACCCAGGTCTTCAGCCTTGGTCACCGCACGCTTGGTGTTGAAGACCGCGCCGGGGCCGTGGGTGAACACCGTCAGCACCTTCACGCCCTTGTGTTCTTCCTGCAGGGCCGGCGTCTTTTCGAAGCTGCGCTGGTAGGCCACCGACACCGCCTCGGCGCTGTCGCCCAGGAAAGGAAATTCCGCCATTTGCGTGGCGACGAAGCGGCCCGGCGTGTAGCCGTGGACGGTGAACGAGACATCGGCCAGGCCGTTGCGCACCGCGTCGAAAGTGGCCGGCGGCGCCGCCACGCCGCGCGGCAGGATGTTGCACTTGGCCTTGCCGGCGGTCTGCTTTTCCAGCTGGGCGCACCAGTCTTTTTGCACCTCGCTCAGCGCGTGGGTGGGCGGCACCCACGAAGAAGCGGTCAGCACGACTTGGGCCTGGGCAACCGTGGTGCCGGCCATGCAGGTCAAGGCGGCACAGGCGGCCAGCAGCCGCAGGGGTGGGAAGGCAGCGCGCATGGCGAAAACTCCGAAAATGGGGGTGGAAGGGTCGGTATGGGATTGTGCGGTGTCTGCCCCGGGCAGCCAGCGGGCTGCGCGGCGTGACGGCTGCACGCCTGAACCCCGTGAACACGGGGACCGCCAGGCGCCAGGCCCTGACTACGATGGCCCAACGCCTCTGAGAAATGCTTGTGATGCCTGCGAAACCTGCGATAGCCGCCCCACCCGACCACCTGCCGCACGACGAAACCGCCCGCTCCGCCCTGCGTGCGGCTGCGGCTGCCCTGGACGCGGCCGAGCAGCAGGGCCAGCCCCATGCCATGGCCGTCGCGTTGGCGCAAATGGCACACTGCCTGGTGGCTTTGCAGGCCCCGGCCCAGGCCGAGACCTACCTGGACGCTGCCTTGCGCTGGTCGCGCGCCGCAGGCGCCACCGACCAGACCGTGGACCTGCTGTGCGAACTGTGTGACCTGGCCGAACGCCAGGCGCAAACCCAAGACGCCCGCGCAACCGGGCTGGGCCACGCCGCCCGCGAACGGGCCCGCGACCATGCTTTTGAAGCCAGCACCCTGGCCGGCCGCGTGGCCGACCCGGACTGGGAAATCAGGGTGCTTCTGCGCGTCAGCGATGTGCTGGACCGCTGCGGCGACCGTGACGACGCCGTGCAGTTGCAGACCCGGGCGCTGCGTTTGATGGCCCGCGACGCCTCATCCAGCCATGACCCGCGCGTCTTGCCAGGCTTGGGCCGGCTGGCCGATCACTGACCCCCAGGATGCGGGGTCAGGCCGTAAGTTTTGGTGTCGGACGCGTGTGGCTTCATCCAATCCATGGATGATCCGCATTTGAAGTTGTGTTTATCAGGTCGCTCACCAGCCGATCGCCGCTTTGGAGCTTTTTCATGATCAAGAAGACCCTTTTTGCTGCCGCCGTCGGCCTGTTGCTGGCCGCCGGCCAGGCCAGCGCCGCCACCATCACCTTTGAAGACCTGGCCGAGGGCGACACGCTGTCCAACCAGTACGCGGGTATCGGCGCCATCTTCGGCGCGAATGCTTTCACCGGTGCCAGCACCATCCCCGTCACCCCGGCGACCGGCTTTTGGGCGACCAACTCCGACATGACCATCACCAGCAGCGTCACCGGTGACGTGGGTGGCCTGGGCACCCCGACGGGCGCGGTCAGCGGCAATGTGCTGCATGCCTTCGGCAACATCGTGGCCAACGGCTGGCTCAGCGAAGATGGCGACCCCAGCTTCCTGATCACCTTCACCACGCCCGTCAGCTTCATCAGCGCCGCCTTCGCCGGTGTTTTCACACCGGCCGATGTGCACCTGGTTGCTTACAACGGCGCCACCCTGTTGGCCAACATCGTCAGCCTCCTGCCTGCCGGCACCAACAGCCAATACGTGCTGTCCTACTCGGCGCCGATGATCACCAGCGTGG
>JAYVBO010000513.1:0-6306 GCA_043750435.1 Betaproteobacteria bacterium
GCCGGCTGGTCGGCGAGCGGGTTGATGCGGGTGCTCATGTCGGCTTGGCCTGGCGATGCCGCAGCAACTGCCGTCGCGCTGCAGCCAGCACCTGTTCAACGTCGAAACCGAAGTGCGCTTGCACCACCTTGCCCGGCGCCGACAGGCCGAAGCTGCGCATGGCGATGATTTCGCCGTGGCGGCCGACATAGCGGTCCCAGCCCAGCGCCGCTGCGGCCTCGACCGAGACACGCGCGCTGACCGCCTCGGGCAGCACGCTCTCGCGGTAGGCCTCGCTCTGACGTTCGAACAAGTCCCACGACGGCATGCTGACGACGCGCGCCTTGACGCCTTCCAGCTTCAGCTCTTCGTAGGCGGCGATGCACAGGGCCACCTCGCTGCCGCTGGCCAGCTGGTCGCGAAGTGCCATCACCACGCGCCAGGCCTCGACCACTTCATTGGCGTCAGCCGGGCGCAGCGTCACCATGCCGGGCATGGCGCGGAATGAGGCCAGTTGCTCGACGGGCTGGTGCGTGGGGCCGTCCTCGCCCATGGCGATGGAATCGTGCGTCCAGACATAGACCACCGGCAGGCCCATCATCGCGGCCAGGCGGATGGCGCCGCGGGCGTAGTCGGTCGTGGCCTCGAAGGTCCGCAGGGCCAGCGCGGTGGCCTCGATGTCATTGGCGTCGGCCACCTGCAGCACCTGCCAGCCGCAAGCCGTGAAGCGCGCGCCGACGTTCTCGGTGAAGGTGATGTCTGTCGGGCCTTCGATGCTGATCTGGTTGCAGTCGTAGATCCAGCACAAGCGGCCCAGCTTCAGGTGCCCGGCCAGCGACGCGGCTTCGGCGCTGATGCCTTCCATCATGTCGCCGTCGCCGGCCAGCGCGAACACGCGGTGCTCAAACTCGGGCCAGGCGGCGTCTTCGGGGTCGACGCGCAAGAAGCGCTGCCACAGGCAGTAGGTCGTCGGCGCCGCGCCCATCGGCGTGCCGGGGTGGCCGGAATTCGCCTGCTGCACCTGATCGATGGCCAGCGTGCGCAGCGTGTTGATGCAGCGCTGGTCGAGTGCGTGCTCGTCGCGTGCGTTCATGGTGGCGGGCTTCGGTTCATGCGGGTTCAGGGTTGCGCCAGCCGCCATCGGCGGCGATGAAATGATTGGCGGCGGGCGGGCCCCAGGAGCCCGCTTCGTAGATGTGAACGGCCGGGTGCTCGACCCGCACGGGTTCAACCACGGCCCATGCCGCTTCGATCGCGTCTTCTCGGGCAAACAGCGCGCCGTCGCCGTCCATCGCGTCGGCCAGCAGGCGTTCATAGGGCGACTGCCCGCCATGCTGCTCTTCAAGCAACACGAACTCACGTTGGTCGCCGACGAAGGCCTTGCCAGGCCGCTTGACGCGGGCCGCCAGCGCGATGGTCGCGTTGGGCGACAGGTGAAAGCGCAAGGTGTTGGCTTCGTCGCGCAGGGCCGCGTCGCCGAACAGGTTCTGCGGTGGCGGCTTCAGACGCACCACGACCTCGCAGGCGGTGAGCGGCAGGCATTTGCCCGAACGCAGGTACCAGGGCACGCCGCCCCAACGCCAGGAATCGACATGCACGCGCAGCGCGCAGTAGGTCTCGACATCGGAGTCGTTGGCCACCCGCGGTTCGTCGCGGTAGCCCTGGTACTGACCGCGCAGGATGTCGTCAGCGCCCAGCGGCCGCATCGCGTTGAAGACATCGGCCTTGTGGCGGTGCACGGCTTCGAAGTCGCGGCTGGCCGGTGGCTCCATCGCCAGCAGCGCGACGATCTGGAACAGGTGGTTCTGCATCACGTCACGCAAGCAGCCAGCGCTTTCGTAGAAGGCACCACGGCCCTCGACGCCGAACTGCTCGGCCAGCGTGATCTGCACGCTGGCGACGTGGTTGCGGTTCCAGATCGGTTCAAGAAAGGAATTGGCGAAACGGAAGTACAGGATGTTCATGATCGCTTCCTTGCCCAGGAAGTGATCGATGCGGAAGATCGCGTCATCAGGGAAGGCATCCAGTGCGACCCGATTCAGTTCGCGTGCCGAGGCCAGGTCCCGGCCGAAGGGCTTTTCGACGATCACCCGCCCACCCTCAACCAAACCCGCGGCCTGCAGACCCCGGATCACGGTGGCGAACAGATCCGGTGGAATGGCCAGGTAGAAGGCCGGCCGCTTTGCGCCGGCCAAGGCGATACGCAGTGCGTCGAAAGTGGCGGTGTCCTGGTAGTTGCCGCTGGCGTACTGCAGCGTGGACAGCAGCCGGTCCAGCGCCGGCGGGTCGGTCTCGCAGCCGGCCTGCTCGACGCTGTCGCGGGCCCGCGCGCGGAACTGCTCGACGCGCCAATTCGATGAGGCCACGCCGATCACCGGCACCGTCAGCGCGCCGCTTCGGCACATCGCGTACAGCGCGGGGATGATCTTCTTGTGCGCCAGGTCGCCGGTGGCGCCGAACACCACCAAGGCGTCGGCGGACGGCGCGTGCGGGCTGCTGGTGTCGGCGTTCATGTCAGGTCTCGGTCGGTGCGCCATCAGCGGCCTTCTCGACATGGCCGCCGAATTCATGGCGCATGGCCGACTGCAGGCGGTTGGCGAAATCGGCATGGCCGCGCGAACCGAAGCGGGCATACAGCGCCGCGCTCAGCACGGGCACCGGCACGGCTTCGTCGATGGCCGCCTGCACGGCCCAGCGGCCTTCGCCGGAGTCCGACACCCGGCCCTCAAAGCCGGCCAGCTTGGGGTCGGCCGCCAGCGCCGCAGCGCTCAGGTCCAGCAGCCACGAACCGATCACGCTGCCGCGGCGCCAGACCTCGGCGATCTCGGGCAGGTCCATCTCGTACGGGTAATGCGCGGGCACGCGCAAGGGTGTCGTTTCGGCATCGACCGCGTGTTCGCGCAGGCCGACATTCGCGTGGTGCAGGATGTTCAGGCCCTCGGCATAGGCGGCCATCACGCCGTACTCAATGCCGTTGTGGACCATCTTGACGAAGTGGCCGGCGCCGTGCGGCCCGCAGTGCAGCCAGCCCTGATCGGCGCTGCTGCTGCCCGCGCAGCGCCCGGGTGTCGGCGCTGCGGTGCCGGCCCCCGGGGCGAGCGTGGCGAAGATGGGCGCGAGGTGCTGCACCGGCTCCTTGCCACCCCCGATCATCAGGCAGTAGCCGCGGTCCAGGCCGGCGACGCCACCGCTGGTGCCGACGTCGATGTGGGCGATGCTCGAAGCCGCCAGGCTCGCGGCGCGGCGCAGGTCGTCGTGGTAGTGCGAGTTGCCGCCGTCGATGACGGTGTCGCCGGGCTGCAGCAGGGGTGTGAGTTGATCGATCAAGCCATCGACCGCTGCGGCCGGCACCATCAGCCAGACGGCACGCGGTGCCTGCAAGGCATGGACGAATGCCTGCAAGGAAGTAGCGCCCGTGGCGCCGAGCGCCACCATGCTGGCGATGGCTTCGGGCGACCGGTTGTGAACGATGCAGTCATGCCCGCCGCGCAGCAGGCGGGTCACCATGCTGGCGCCCATGCGGCCCAGGCCGATCATGCCGATCTGCATCTTCTTGTTCCTTTTGGGATGGACCTGCAGCCTCACCGCGTGCCCGAACGGCGCGACGTGTGACCCGAAGGCCCAATGTCCTGACGGGTCGAAGCGGCGTCTGTTCGATGTCGAACACAGGGGCTGCGCCCAGCTCGCAGCGCTCAGCTGGACCGTCAGCGTTGTGTTGGCCAACGCACAAACAAGCAGGCCCTGAGGGACTTAGGGTTGAGCGATGAGCAACGAAAGAAAAGCCAGATCGCTCCAGGATCTGGACGCCTACTGGCGCGCTGCCAACTACTTGTCGGTCGGCCAGATCTTCCTGTGGGACAACCCGCTGTTGAAACGGCCGCTGACCTTGGCCGACGTGAAGCCGATGCTGCTCGGCCATTGGGGCACAACGCCCGGGCAGAACTTCATCTACGCGCACCTGAACCGCGCCATCAAGGCCTACGACCTGGACATGATCTATCTCTCGGGCCCCGGCCACGGAGGCCCGGCGGTGGTGGGCAACACCTACCTCGAGGGCAGCTACAGCGAGGTCTACCCCGACATCAGCCGCGACGAAGCCGGGCTGAAAGCACTGTTCAGGCAGTTCTCGTTTCCAGGCGGCATACCCAGCCACGCCTCGCCCGAATGCCCGGGCTCTATCCACGAAGGCGGTGAACTGGGCTATTCGCTGAGCCATGCCTTCGGCGCCGTCTTCGACAACCCCGAGCTGATCGTCGCCTGCGTGGTGGGCGACGGCGAGGCCGAGACCGGGCCGCTGGCCACGGCCTGGCATTCGAACAAGTTCCTCGACCCGGCCACCGACGGCGCGGTGCTGCCAATCCTGCACCTCAACGGCTACAAGATTGCCAACCCGACGGTGCTGGCGCGCATCACGCACGAAGAGCTCGACCAGTTCCTGCGCGGCTGTGGCTGGGTGCCGATCTTCGTGGAAGGTCATGAGCCCGCCTTGATGCACGGGCTGATGGCCGCGGCCATGGACCAGGCGGTGCTGGAAATCCAGCGCATCCAACGCCAGTCGCGCCATCACGGGCACACCGAGCGCCCGCGCTGGCCGATGGTGGTGCTGAATTCACCCAAGGGCTGGACCGGCCCGAAGGTGGTCGATGGCGAACCCTGCGAAGGCAACTTCCGTTCGCACCAGGTGCCGCTGCACCCGGCCGATCACCCCGGGCACCTGAAGATGCTGGAGGACTGGCTGCGCAGCTACCGGCCCGAAGAGCTGTTCGACGCGCACGGACGCCTGCGGGCGGAACTGGCTGCACTGGCGCCGAGCGGCACACGGCGCATGGGCGCCAACCCCCACGCCAATGGCGGCCTGCTGCTGAAAGACCTGCATCTGCCCGACTACCGCCAGTACGCGGCTGCGGTGCCGGTGCCGGGCATCCCGGGCATCGGCGACACCCGCGTGCTGGGGCCCTTCCTGCGTGACGTGGCGCGGCTCAACGACGCCGAGCGCAACTTTCGCGTCTTCGGGCCCGACGAGACCGTCTCCAACGGCTTGGCTGCGCTGTTTGAAACGACCGACCGCCAATGGGAAGCCGCCACCGCGCCGGGCGACCAGTGGCTGGCGCCGCAGGGCCGGGTGATGGAGATGCTCAGCGAACACCAGTGCGAAGGCTGGCTCGAGGGCTACTTGCTGACCGGCCGGCACGGCCTGTTCAATTGCTACGAGGCCTTCATCCACATCGTCGATTCGATGTTCAACCAGCACGCCAAGTGGCTGAAGGTCAGTGCCGAACTGCCCTGGCGGCGCAAGATCGCTTCGCTGAATTACCTGCTCGCGTCACACGTCTGGCGCCAGGACCACAACGGCTTCACGCACCAGGACCCGGGCTTCATCGACCATGTGGTCAACAAGAAAGCCGAGGTGGTGCGCGTGTATTTGCCGCCCGACGCCAACTGCCTGCTGTCAGTGATGGACCACTGCCTGCGCAGCCGGCATTACGTCAACGTGGTGGTGGCCGGCAAGCACACGGCGCCGCAGTGGCTGACGATGGACGCGGCCGTGAAGCACTGCGCCGCCGGCATCGGCATCTGGCACTGGGCCGGCAACGAGCCGGCGCAAGGTCCGTCCGGCGGCGATGGCAGCGGCGATCCCGACGTGGTCATGGCCTGCTGCGGCGACGTGCCGACACTCGAAACCCTGGCCGCCGTGCAGATCCTGCGCGAAGAACTGCCCGCGTTGCGCGTGCGGGTCGTGAATGTCGTGGACCTGATGCGGCTGCAGCCGCCCAGCGAACACCCGCACGGCCTGGTCGACGCCGCCTTCGACGCGCTGTTCACGCGCGACAAGCCGGTCATCTTCGCCTTTCACGCCTACCCCTGGCTGATCCACAGGCTGACCTACCGGCGCACCAACCACGACAACATCCACGTCCGTGGCTACAAGGAAGAAGGCACCATCACCACGCCTTTCGACATGACGGTGCTGAACGACCTGGACCGCTACCACCTGGTGATGGACACCGTCGCCCGCCTGCCGCAGACCGGCGCGGCGGGCGCCTCGTTGACGGGCCGGCTCGAAGCCAAGCTCGTTGAACACAAGCGCTACATCCGGGCGCACGGCCAGGACATGCCCGAGATCCGCAACTGGCGCTGGAAAGCTGCAACATGACGCGAAGTCCTGAACAGATGGAACTGGAAGCACACCGCGAGCCCTTGGAAGCGGACGTGAGGCGCCTGGTCGACAAGTACCTGGCCATCGCCGAATGGGACGTGCCCGAGATCGATGAGCCGCTGGCCATCAAGCTCATCGTCGCGGCCATCCGGCAGGCCTTGGACCGCGTC
>JAYVBO010000514.1:0-2706 GCA_043750435.1 Betaproteobacteria bacterium
CGCGGCCGACCCGGGCCAGGTGCTGAACGGCGCGCGTGACGCCGTCACCCACCAGGATGCCCTGCACGCGCAGCGCGGCTTCAACACCGCCCAAAGCGCCCAGGATCATGGCCGGGTTGCAGTCACCCAGGTGCCCGATGCGGAAGGCGCGGCCGGCCAGCGGGCCCAGGCCGCCGGCCATGGACACCTGGAAGCGTTCACGCGCCACGGCGCGCAGCGCGTCCACGTCGGTGCCCGGCGGCACCGTGATGCTGGTGACGCTGACCGAGCGCGCCGCCAGGTCTTGCGCGAAGAAACCCAGGGCGCCGGCCGTGGCCCAGCCTTCCACCGCCGCGTGCACCGCGCCGGCCAGCAGTGCATGCCGCGCGTACACCGCCGGCAGGCCTTCGCTGAAGATCAGGTCCAGCGCGGCTTCCAGGCCGAACAGCAGGTTTTGCGGCGGCGTGCCGCAGAACTTGCGGTAGCTGAGGTCGTCGCGGCGGCGCACCCAGTCCCAGTAAAAGCGCGGCGCCGGGTTGGCCTGCGCCACGGCAAAGGCGCGCGCCTTCACGGCCACCCAGCCGATGCCGGGCGGGCACATCAAACCCTTTTGCGATGCGCCCATGGCCACGTCGGCGCCCAGGGCGTCCATGTCGAAAGGCGCGGCGGCGGCCGAAGCCACCACGTCCACCACCAGCAGCGCCGGGTGGCGCGCGTTGTCCATGGCGCGGCGGACGGCGGCGATGTCGCTGGTCAGGCTGCTGGCGGTGTCGGTGTGCACCGCGAAGACGGCCTGGATGCGATGGCCCCTGTCGTCGCGCAAGGCCTGTTCAACGGCGTCGACGTCTATCGGCCAGCCTTCGCGCCAGGGCGTGCGCACCACCGCGCGGCCCAGGGCTTCGGCCTGCACGGCCCACGACTCGCTGAAGTGGCCGGTGCCGGCCACCAGCACCGCGGCGCCCACGTCGGCCACGTTTTCAACCACGCTTTCCCAGGCGCCGTGGCCGTTGGCCGCGAAGAACAGCACGTCGGCCGCCGGGGCGTTCAGCAGGCGCTTCAGGCCGGCTTCGCAGGCGGCGATGTTGGCGTCCACGCGCGGGTCGGCCAGGTCCATGGGCTGTTGGCACATGGCGTGCAGCACGGCATCTGGCAGGGGCGTGGGGCCCGGGGAATGTAGGAAGCGGCGGCCAGGGATGCGGGGCTGGGTCATGGGCGTGGGCAGATACAGCAAGGGGGTGGCTGCATCGTAAAGGGCCCCGCCCGGCCGCGTGCCCGTCAGGTCACCCGGGCCAGACGGCGGCTGCTGCTGAAGGCCCGCGGCTGGCCGGTGACGGGGTCGGTGAAGGCGATGTCGCGGGCCAGCAGCTGCAGCGGGTTGCTCCAGTCGGGCGGCGCACCCAGTGGCGGCTCGGGCCACAGGCGCGGGTAGATGCGGTCGCCCACGATGGGCAGGCCCAGGCCGTTCATGTGCATGCGCAGCTGGTGCTTGCGGCCGGTCAGCGGCAGCAAGCGGTAGTGAGCAAGACCAGGAGCCCGATCAGGGGCCAGGTCGGCGTCCAGCCGGCAGATCAGTTCGATGCGCGTCTGCGCATTCGGCTCGCCGGGCTGCACCTGCATCTGCATGAAGTCGGCGCCCGGCGGTTCAACCAGGCGGTCGGTGCAGTCCACCGGCCAGCTCAGGCCGTCGCGCCAGGGCGCAACGGCCTCGTAGACCTTGTACACCTCGCGCTCGCGCAGCAGGGTCTGGTAGGCGTGGCGATCTTCGGGGCGCACGATGAACAGCAGCACGCCCGCCGTTTCGCGGTCCAGCCTGTGCATGGGCACCAGGGTGGCGATGCCCAGCAGGCGCTTCAGCCGCACCAGCACGGTCTGGTGCAGGTGGCGGCCGCCGGGGGTAACGCTCATGAAGTGCGGCTTGTCCACGGCCACCAGGTGCGCGCACTGGTGCAGCACGGCAATGTCTTCGGGCGGCACCGGTTCGGGCGGCGGTGCGCGCCAGTACCAGAGCACCTGCCCCGCCACGGCCGGCGCATCGGCGGCGACGGCCTGTCCTTGCGCGTCCAGCACCTCGCCGCGCGCCAGTCGTTCAGGCCAGTCGGTGGCGGCCGGCAGGCGGGCGGCCAGGAAGTCAGCCAGCAGCGGCCACGGGCCGGCGCTGACGGCCACGCGGCTGGCGCTGACGCCGTCGCGCAGCGGCGGCGTCCACAAGGCGCGCGGGCGCGTCACGGCAAGGACTGCGCGGGCGGCAAGTCGTCCAGCTGCCGCGCCCGCTGCAGCCGCCAGGCTTCGCCGGCATGGCGAGGGTCGTAGACCTGCTCGGCCGTGGTGGCGGTTTCCTGCAAGCGCGTGTCCAGCGCCACGCGACGGTCGAAGACATAGCACTCGCCCACCCAGTCGCATTCGGCGTCGGGTGTCTGCGCGAAGTGGTTGAGGATGCCGCCTTGCAGCTGCTTCACGTCCAGCCCCAGGCTGCGCAACCAGGGCGCGGTCTTGTCGCAGCGGATGCCGCCGGTGCAGTACATGGCCACCGTCTGCCCGGCGGCGCGCCAGGCTGACGCGTGGGTCTGCACATGGGCCACGAAGTCGCGAAAGTTGTGCACCTGCGGGTCCACCGCGCCCTTGAAGCGGCCCAGGCGCGCTTCGAAATGGTTGCGGTTGTCGAGCAGCACCACGTCGTCACGCTGCAACAGTGCGCGCCAGGCCGCAGGCGTGACGTGGCTGGCGTCG
>JAYVBO010000515.1:0-2702 GCA_043750435.1 Betaproteobacteria bacterium
GGCTCGATCTTGATGACCTCGGCGCCGAAGTCGGCCAGGGTCTTGGCGGCAAAGGGGCCAGCGATGAGCTGGCCCAGTTCCAGCACCTTCAGGCCAGCCAGCGGCAGGGCGGTGAGCGTCACGGCCACAGCAGCACCACCCACACCGTGCCTGCAAACAGCAGGCTGAGGAAAACCGCCGCGCTGCCGATGTCCTTGGCGCGACCAATCAGCGGGTGGTGGTCCAAGGTGTGCGCGTCGGCCACCGCTTCGACTGCCGAATTCAGCAGTTCCACCACCCACACCGCCACCACGCTGCCGGCCATCAGCAGCGCCTGCAGTCGGCCCGGCGCCAGCCAGGGCAGCGACAGCAGCATCAGGCCGCCCAGCGCCAGTTCCTGCCTGAAGGCCGATTCGGTGCGGTAGGCCGCGCGCAAACCGGCCAGCGAATAGCGTGTGGCGGGCAGCAAGCGGCGCAGGCCGTTCGGCGTCTTGTAGGCCGATTGCGCGGTCTCGGTCGGTGGGGTGCTGGGTGTGGGTTCGGCCATGGCAGGAACGATGATGCAGCAAGCCCGGGCGGCACAATTCGCAACCGCCAACCACCCGCCCGAGGCCGCCATGAACACCACACCCACTCCCCGCTGGAAACACGACGGCGTGGCCGTTGTGCGCGCTGACCAGTTGGACGCCAACACCGCACAAACACCCGGCATGAACCGCGCGGCGGCCATCAACTTCGCGCGCACCGGGGCGCAAAAGCTGTGGGCCGGCACGGTGCAAATACACGCCGGCGCCAAGACCGGCGCCCACCACCACGGCGCGCTGGAAAGCGTGATCTTCGTGGTCAAGGGCCGCGCCCGCATGCGCTGGGGCGATGCCCTGGAATTCACCGCCGAGGCCGGCCCGGGCGACTTCATCTACGTGCCGCCCTATGTGCCGCACCAGGAAATCAACGCCAACGCTGACGAGACCCTGCAATGTGTGCTGGTGCGCAGCGACGGCGAAGCCGTGGCGGTGAACCTGGACATCGAAGCCGTGGAAGCACCCGAGCACGTGGCCTGGATAGACCCGATACACCGGACCTGAACGCAGCGCCCGCCGTGGCGCCGCAGGGGCGGCCCGTGTTGCTCAGCCCTTGGCTTGGCGGCGCCGCACCCGGGCGGCCACGGCCAGCCCCAAGGCCAGGCCCACCAAGGCCAGGCTGTCCGGTTCAGGCACGTCGAGCTGCACCGGCGGCAGCTGGCGGATCCGCGTATCCACGGGCGAATCGGCAACCAGGGTCTGGCTGTCATCGGCGGCCGTGGCCAGCGACGTGGCCTGGGCGGCCACCGGCAGGCACAAGGCGCCCAGCAGGCCGATCAGGGTGAAGGCAGTCAAAACGGGTCGTGCGCGCGGTGTGGTGTGCATGAGGTTTCCTTTGCCTGCATGCTGATGCGCCATCGGACGGGTGTCGGTGCATCACCGCACCCAGCGTTTCAAAGCGTAAGGCTGGGCTGTGCCTGCAAACCCAAAGCCGCCAGCAGATCATTCAAGGTCGCCAGATCCAGCGGCTTGGACAGAAAGCCGTCGTGGTGGGGCGCGACACCGTCGGCCACTGCCGGTGGTGTCAGGTCACCCGAGCACACGATGATGGACGTGCGCTCGGCCTGGCCGGCTTCTTCCTGGCGGATGGCGGCCATCAACCCGGCGCCCGACAAGCCGCCCATGGTCAGGTCGGTGATCAACAGGCGCACGCCACCGGCGCGCCAGCGTTGCAGGGCGGCGTGGCCGTCTGCCACCGCCTCCACGGTATGGCCGCCGCGCTTCAAGGCCTCGGCCAGCAGGATGCGGCAGACCGCGTCGTCGTCGCAGACCAGCACGCAACCGCTGCCGCGCAGCGGCACGGCCGGCCTGGCGCGCCAGCCGCCGGGCAGCCTGAGCCGCGCGATGGTGCCGCCATCGGGTCGGTTGTCGACGTCGATGCTGCCGCCCATCAGCAGGGTCAGGCGGCGGCAGATGGACAGGCCCAGGCCGCTGCTGCCCGGCCCCGTCGGCGCGCTGCTGAAGGGTTCGAACAATCGGTCCTGCAAGGCCGGGGCGATGCCGGGCCCGGTGTCTTCGATGGTGATTTCCAGCGTCGCGGCCTGCGCCTTGCCGTCACCGTTGCTGCCGGCGCCGTCGGGCCGCTGCGCCACGCCCAGCGTGACCTGACCCTGCGCGGTGTACTTCACGGCGTTGCTCAGCAAATTGGTCAGCACCTGCTTGAGCCGCAATGGGTCCAGATAGGCCATGCGGGGCACGTCGGCCGCCACCGCCCAGCTGAAGGCCAGACCTTTCGCGGCGGCCGGGCCAGCGTGGGCTTCGCACACCTCCTCGATCAGCGCGTGCAACTCGAAGTCTTGCGGGCGCAGTTCGATGGCTTCGATCTTGGCCTGGAAGCGCGCAGCATCCAGCACGTCGTCCAGCAACTGGCCCAGGGTGCGCGCCGCGTCGCGCGCGATGCGCAAATGGCGCGCCGAGTCGGGCGGTATGGCCTGCAACGCCAGCGACAGGGTGTGCGTGGGCGCGCGCAGTTCGCGGCTGGCCGAGGCCAGCAACAGATGGCGTTCGGCGGCTTCCTGCTGCACCTGGTCTTGCAAGGCGCGGCCGTCGGGGTGGCGGTAGTTGTAGGTCGACTGGAAGGGCTTGCCGCTGCGCAGGCTGCTGGCGGCCCCGCGCCGCGCTGCTTCGGCGTGGACGGCGTCG
>JAYVBO010000516.1:0-2701 GCA_043750435.1 Betaproteobacteria bacterium
GAATCAAAATCCGATGCCTTAACCAACTTGGCGACTCCCCTACACGGGTCCCGAAGTCAACCGCCCGAAAGCAGCGACCCGAAACCCAAAACTGGTTCAGTCAGCCCAAGACCGCAAAGGGTGCTCAGGCAAACCGCAGCACATCCGCCCCACCCAGCCCGCCGGAAGCGCATCCGTCGGGAAAGTCGCCGAGGGTGAGTCGGACCTGCCTGCTCTGGCGAAGAGTGCGCTGCCTGAACCTGTCATGCGGCTGTTGCCGTAATGCAGTTCCAACCAACCAGCAGCCTGGGCCACCTCGGCACTTTGACTTTCCGCAGCGGCTTGCAGGTCGTTCTTGCCGAACCCGTCCTGCCAACCCTGCGGCATACCCAAAATGCCTGCCTCTTCAGAAGAGCCTTCTAGTATAGCAGCAACCGTGTTGCGGACCATCAGCGGGTGGCTGAAGATTTCTCGGGTCGGCAGGCTGACGGCGGGTTTGACGACGGCGTAGCGGGCTGGCGCGCAACGCAGCGCGGTCAGCCGTTCGCCTATGCCTTCGACGAAGGCGTTCTGTCCGCCTATGAAAAAGGGCACATCCGCGCCCAGCGCCAGGCCCAGTTCAGCCAGCCGCGCGCGCGGCCAGTTCAAGCTCCACAAGCGGTTCAAGGCCAGCAGCGTGCTGGCGGCGTCGGAACTGCCGCCGCCCATGCCCGCGCCCCAGGGCACTTGTTTTGCGATGTGGATGTCCGCGCCTGCGCTCACGCCGCTTGCCGCCTGCAAGGCCCTTGCGGCACGCAGGCACAGGTCGTCTTCGGGCAGCGCGGGGCCCAGGTCGTGGCGGCGCAGCAGGCCGTCGCTGCGCTTTTCAAAGTGCAGGGTGTCGGCCCAGTCGATCAGCACAAAGGGCGACTGCAGCAGGTGGTAGCCGTCGGCCCTGCGGCCGATGACGTGCAGGAACAGGTTCAGCTTGGCCGGGGCCGGAATGTCGTACAGCGCTTGCAGGCTCATGGCTCGGGATTGTCCAGCCGCACGCGCACCGTCACGCTGGGCGCTGCGGCACGGCGGGCTTCAATCAGGCCTTGGTCGCGCTGGGTCAGCAGCACCTGCCAGCCCAGTTGTTCGAATCCGCTGTCGTTGACCGTGTGCACAGCACCGCGCCACGGGCGGCCGTTCAGCCAGTCGGGCAGGGCGGCCAGCGGCAGGGCGGCCCCCAGCGCTTCGCGCGAAAGGGCGTCCAGCGTGCTGTAGCGCTGTTCGCCTCGCGGCGTGTCCAGCACCGCCCCTTCCGGCGTCCAGCGCGCTGCGGCCAGGCGCGAGCCCAGTGGTGAGATCAATCGCAGTTCGCCGCTGTCGCCGTCGCCGCGCAGCTCAAACGCCGCACTGACGCCCTGCGCCGCCTGCGTGTCGCTGGCCGCGATGCGCACGCTGATGCGGCCGCTGGTCCAGGGGGTTTCGCCGGGCAGCGTGGGCGGACGCGGCGTGGCGCATGCCGTCAGCAGCGCTGCCGCCAGCGCCACGCAGGCCGCGCGCATCACAGGTCGACGCGCAACCGGCTCAGCGTTTCGCGCAGCACTTCATTGGCCGGTTCGCGCACGCGGCCTTCGCGCCAGATGCGGCGGGCTTCGTCGCGCTGGCCGGCGGACCACAGCACCTCGCCGAAGTGGGCGGCGATTTCGGGGTCGGAGCGCGAGGCATAGGCGCTCTTCAGCAGGCGCAGCGCTTCTTCGCGATTGCCCAGGCGGTACTCGACCCAGCCCAGGCTGTCGGTGATGAAGGGGTCGCCGGGTGCTAGTTCCAGCGCACGCTGGATCAGCAGACGGGCCTCGGGCAGGCGCTGCTGGCGGTCGGCCAGTGAATAGCCCAGGGCGTTGTGCGCGTGGGCGTTGTCGGGCTTGAGCGCGATGACCTGGCGCAGCAGCTTTTCCATCTCATCCAGGCGGTCTATCTTCTCGGCCATCATGGCCTGCTCGTAGAGCAGATCGGGGTCATCAGCAAAGCGCTGCGTGGCACTGGCCAGCACGTCGAAAGCCTCTTGCCAGCGCTTGGCGTCGCGCAGCAGGGCGGCCTCGGCCACCAGCTTGGCGCGGGCATCTTCGGCGCGTTTTTCAGGCACGCGGCGTATCAGTTCACGGGCCTGCGCGAGCTGGCCTTGCTTGGCCAGGATGGACGCCCGCCGGGTCTGCACGTCGAGCGCGCGTTGCGGGTCGTCCACCTGAGCCAGCCAGCGTTCGGCAGCAGTGAAATCACCGCGTTGTTCGGCCGACTGGGCCAGCATCAGCCAGGCCTGCAGCAAGCCCTGTTCGGGGCGCGAAACCTCTTCGTTTTCGTCATCGGATTCGCCGGTGGCGACGGTCAGTGCAGGCTGCACCGCGTGCTGGGTTGCGCTGCCGTCTCCCGGCTTGGGCATCTGCTTTTGCACCAGTTCGACATAGCGCAGCAGGGCCGCTTCGCCGGCCTGGGCCTGCTTCAGTTCCAGGTGCAGCGCGCCCAGCGACAAGTAGGGCGGGGCGACCTCGGGCTGCTGGCGCGTCAGCACCTCCAGTTGCGCGACCGCGTCGCCATAGCGTTGCGCGCTGGTCAGCAGGCGCACGAAGGTCATGCGCAAAGCCGGCTCGGCTTTGGGAGATTGCAGATAGGCCAACACCAAGGCTTCGGCGGCCGGGCGTTCGCGGATCAATTCCATGGCCAGCAGCACCGGGCCGGCGGCCGTGGGGTCGACAGC
>JAYVBO010000517.1:0-2696 GCA_043750435.1 Betaproteobacteria bacterium
AGAGGGAAGCGCTTGGAGGCCAGCTGGGCCAGCGCCATTTCGCAGGCGCGGTAGCTGTGGCCGCGGGCGCTTTTCAGGGTGATCCACTTCAGCGTCATCTTGGCCAGCGGGAAGTTGGGGAAGTCGCCCATCTCGCCCTGCACCACCATCAGCCCGCCCTTGCGCTTCAGCGCCTCGATGCCCAGCAGGATGGGCGTGGTGCCGGCACCGGCGGTGCAGTCCAGCACCACATCGACACCGCGGCCGCCGGTGAGTTGCTGGATGCGTTCCAGCGGGTTTTCCTGCTGCACGTCGATGACGTGGTCGGCGCCCAGCAACTTGGCAACCTCCAGGCGCGCGGCGTCTTTCGACGTGCCGGTGACGATGATCATGCTGGCGCCGGCCTGCTTGCAGATCACCGTCTGCGACAGACCCTGCTGGCCCGGGCCCTGGATCAGCACGATGTCGTCGTACTTGACACCGCCGTCGAACAGCGACCATTCCACGCCGTTGGCCATCGGCGTCACCAGCCCGGCGAGTTCGGGCGAGACGCCGGCTGGCACCTTGTGCACGATGCTGTTCCACGGCAGGAAAACATACTGCGCGAAGCCGCCCCACAGGTGCGGCGCCTTTTCGGTGGAGGTGTAGCCGAAGCGCAGGCCGTCGGGGTTGTTGCGCCAGTCGGTGGCCTCGCAGTGGCGGTATTCGCCACGGTGGCACCACTCGCACTTCATGCAGCCGACGTAGTGTTCGACGAAGACCAGGTCGCCTTCCTTGAAGCCCTTGCGCTTGGTGAATTCGCGGCCGGCCTTGGCGATATAGCCGATGTTCTCGTGGCCCATGATCACCGGCGCGCCCTTCAGCGGATCCTTGTACATCTTGACGTCGGTGCCGCAGATGCCGGCCACCTCCATCTTCAGCAAGGCGCAGTCCTCGGGCACCTCGGGCATGTCGTATTCGCGGATTTCGATCTTGCTCGGGCCGGTCTTCACCGCTGCCAGTACTTTTTCCATCTTGTGTCTCCAGGTCCTCGTGTCGGGTGCGTGCGCTCAGCGCCGAATCAAAGTTTCTCGCCGGCCTTCAGCACCCCAGCGGCGACCAAAGCGCCTTCCAGCCATTTCGGACGTATCGGTCCGCCGCCGGTGATGTCGGCGATGCGCTGGCGCTCGTCGGCCACCTTGGCGGCGGCCAGCGGCAGCAGCGAGGCCACCTTTTCGCGTTCGATGACAACCACGCCGTCGGCGTCACCGACGATCAGGTCGCCGGGGCTCACCGCCGCGCCGCCGCAGCCGATGGGCCAGTTGATGCGGCCAGGCACGTTCTTCGTCGGGCCGTTGGGGTTGGCGCCGACGGCCCACACCGGGAAGCCCAATGCGATCAGCTCTTCGGTGTCGCGGATGGACGCGTCCAGCACCGCGCCCGCAAAGCCCAGTTGCTTGCAGGCGTTGAGCATGATGCTGCCCATCAGCGCCGCACTGCGGTCGGCCTTGCCGTCGATGACCAGCACGTCACCCGGCTTGGCCATCGCCATCGCGGCGTGGATCATCAGGTTGTCGCCGGGCCGCACTTCGATGGTGAAGGCCGGGCCGCAGACGCGCATGCTGGGCGCCAGCGGCGCAATGCGGCCGTCCATGGTGCCGCGCCGGCCGGCCACGTCGGCCAGGATGGACGCGGCATAGGCCGAGGCCTGCTGCACCAGGGCCGCATCGACGCGGGTGAAATCACGGCGGATGTCGTTCAGGTCGGTCATTGCTTTCTTTCGATTCAGGCCGAGACAGCCGCCAGGAACTGCAGCAGTCGCGCGGGCGCGGTGGTGGCGGTCTGCTCGGCGGGCAGCGCATCCCAGTACTCGGCGCGCGGCAAACACTCTTCCAGGTAGCGCGCGGCCGATGTGGCGTGCGAGGCATCGCGGCCCGGCACGACCAGCGCGGGCATGTCCAGTTGCATCAGTTGTTCGGGTTCGGCGCCGGGCGCCGTGTCGCGGTCCAGCAGCGCGCGGGCCATGCCGCCCACCATCAGCTTGTAGCGTTCGACGTCCTGGGCCACATAGGCCGCGGCGAAAGCGGCGTCGCGGCGCAGCACGCTCACCCACGGCCCGCCGCGTGGGTCTTCACCAAAGCTCTTGCTGCCGCCCAGCGCCAGGGCCAGCACGGCGTCCAGGCCGTGCGCCTGCACATAGGCCAGGTGCTGGGCAAAGCGCAGTTGGCCGTTGATGCGGTACTTGGCACCGCCCACCGGCCAGTACAGCACCATGCTGCGCGTGGCTGCGGGGTATTGGGCGGCAAAAGCCACCACCGGCGCGCAGCCCATGCAGCCGCCCATCAGGTGCGCACTGGCAATGCCCAGGTGGTCGAGCAAGCCCTTGCCCTGCGCCACGTAGTGCGACCAGGTGATGCGTTCGACGCGCCCGCCGCTTTGCCCGGTTTCGCGCCGGTCGAAGACGATGCACTGGTAGTTCGCCGTCAACGCGGCCAGCATCTGCGTCTTGCCGTAGACGCCCAGCGAGGACCATTTCTCCAGCGTCGCGTCGAAGCCGCCGGGCGAGAACATCAGCAGCGGCGGCCCGTTGCCGATGAGCTCGTAGCGGGTGGCGATGCCATCGATCAGGACGCTGGGCATATCAGTTCGCGGGGATGGGGATGCCACCCTTGATCTGGCGACCGGCGCGCACGTCGTCCACCAGGGCCGTCAGCGCGTCCAGCGTGGCGCGCGCGGTG
>JAYVBO010000518.1:0-6278 GCA_043750435.1 Betaproteobacteria bacterium
GCCGGTTTCACATCCGTCACGCAAAATCGTTGGTCCCTGGGTAGCCGGTTTTAACCTTACATGCCGAATTCGATACGGACCGCCCCATGGGCGGCCGCAGCCAGCGTCTTCACCAGTGTCTGCGCCTGCATTTGCGCTGGTCCGGCACTGGCCGCTGACGCAACCGAGGAAGCCTACGGCGTGCACGGCCAGGCCACCTATGTTTGGCAGACCAAGCCGGCCTTTTCTTCCGCTTACGACGGCCCCAACAGCCTGCAGGCGGCGCGTGAGAAAAGCTACTCTTTCACCGCCACAGCAGCCGCCGGCGGGCGGCTGTGGCGCGGTGGTGAGGCCTACCTGAATGGCGAGCTGGTGCAAGGCGTGCCGCTGTCGGGGTTGACGGGGTTGGGCGGCCTGTCGAATGGTGAATTGCAAAAGACGGCAGGCAGCCATCCCGTGCTCTACCGCGCGCGGGCTTTCCTGCGTCAGAGTTGGGCGCTGGACGGGGGCAGCGAGACCCTGGCACCGGGCTTCAACCAACTGGGTGGCCAGCAAGCGCGCCGCCGTGTTGTGCTGAGCGTCGGCAACCTGGCCGTCAGCGATCTGTTCGACAACAACCGCTACGCCCACGATGCTCGCACCCAGTTCCTCAACTGGGCGCTGCTGACCCACGGACATTTCGACTTCGCGGCCGACTCGCGTGGCTACACGCAAGGGGCTGCGCTGGAATGGATCACGCCCGACTGGGCCTTGCGCGGTGGCCGCTTCGCCGTGCCTGTCGAGTCCAACGGCCTGGCGTTGGACAACCACTTTGGCAAGCACCACGGTGACCAGCTGGAGTTCGAGCACCATCACCAACTGGCCGGGCGCGAAGGGGCCGTGCGGCTGCTGTTCTTCCGCAATGTCGCCCGCATGGCCAACTTCGACGAAGCCTTGGCCCTTGCGGCGGCCAGCGGCACCGTGCCCGACCTGGCACCCGCGCGCCGGCTGCAAAGCAAGTCCGGATGGGGCGTTGCCGCCGAGCAGGCACTCAGCGCTGACCTGGGCGGTTTTGTGCGGCTGGGCCGCCATGACGGCAAGACTGAACCCTATTCATTCGCCGCCATCGACGAGCACGGCTCAGTGGGCTTCGTATGGCACGGCACTGGCTGGGGCCGCGCCGAAGACCAACTCGGGCTGGCCTTCGCACGCAACGGCTTGTCGACTCCGCACCGGCGTTTTCTGGCCGCCGGCGGCAGCGACTTCTTCCTGGGAGACGGCCGTCTGCGTTACGGGGCCGAACGCATCCTGGAAGCCAGCTACAGCGCCGCGCTCACGCCGTTGGTGCGCCTGTCGCTGAACCTGCAACACATCAACAACCCGGGCTACAACCGCGACCGCGGCCCGGTGCAGTTGGTGGCGCTGCGCATGCACGTCGAACGTTGAAGGCCGCTGCGAGGGCTATTGCTCGATGACGTCAGCGCCCGCCGGTGGCGTGTAGTTGAAGCGCGCTGCGTCCAGTGCCACATTGGCGTCGAAGCGGCTGAACTGCAGCAGTGAACGCTGGCCGAAGCTGTCGACGATTTCAACCGCCGCCAGGTCCCGCCCCTTGAAGCCGACGCGCATGCTTTGAAACGGGCCGTCCTTGGCCTTGGGCGTGGCCAGCGCCCATTCCAGACCGTCTTTCGCCGGCTGCGGCGTCAGCACGAAATCGCTGTCCAGCGAAGCCCCCGTCAGCAGCGCGGCGGGCGTCGCGCCCAGGGCCTGGGCCAGCTTGCGTGAGCTGGCCTGATTGAGGTCAGCGTCGTAGATCCACACCTTCACGCCGTCGGCCACGACAAGCTGCTCAAAGGGCTTGGTGTAGCTGAAACGGAAGCGGCCCGGGCGCAGGAATTCGAACTGCCCGCTGGACGTTTTCTTGCGCGCACCGTCGGTGGATGTGACAGTCTGGCTGAAGGCCGAGCGGCCACTTTTCACGTCGCGCACGAAGTCGCGCAAGGTGTCCACGGCGTCGGCCTGCGCGGCCAGCGCCGCACACAGCAAGGTCAGGCCAAACAGGGTGCGTTTCATCGTCATTCGTCTCGTTGTTCGCGCGCTATTCGTCGCGTTTGGGCACGATGATTTCGCGGTTGCCGTTGTGGCCCATCGCGGTCACCAGGCCCGACTTTTCCATCTGCTCCAGCAAGCGTGCGGCGCGGTTGTAGCCGATGCGCAAATGGCGTTGCACCAAGGAAATGGAAGCGCGCCGATGCTGCAGGACGACTTCGACAGCCTGGTCGTACATGGCGTCGGATTCACCGCCGCCGGCCCCGCCGCCGCCTTCAGCCGCAGCGGCTTCGCCGTCCAGCACACCGCCTTCCAGAATGCCTTCGATGTAATTGGGCTCGCCTTGGTTCTTCAAGTAACTCACAACGCGGTGGACCTCTTCGTCGCTGACAAAGGCGCCGTGCACGCGCACCGGCAGGCCGGTGCCGCTGGCCATGTAGAGCATGTCGCCCATGCCCAGCAGCGCCTCGGCGCCCATCTGGTCGAGGATGGTGCGGCTGTCGATCTTGCTGCTCACTTGAAAGCTCAAACGTGTGGGGATGTTGGCCTTGATCAAGCCGGTGATCACGTCCACGCTGGGCCGCTGCGTGGCCAGGATCAAGTGGATGCCGGCCGCCCGCGCCTTCTGCGCCAGGCGCGCAATCAGCTCTTCGATCTTCTTGCCGATGACCATCATCAGGTCGGCCAACTCGTCGATGACGACGACGATGTGCGGCAAACGGTCCAGCGGTTCGGGCTCTTCGGGCGTCAGGCTGAAGGGGTTGGGCAGCTTCTGTCCGGCGGCGGTGGCGTCGGCAATTTTCTTGTTGTAGCCGGCCAGGTTGCGCACGCCCAGCTTGCTCAGCAACTTGTAGCGGCGCTCCATTTCGCCGACACACCAGTTCAGCGCATTGCTGGCCTGTTTCATGTCGGTGACCACCGGTGCCAGCAAATGCGGGATGCCTTCGTAGACGCTCATTTCCAGCATCTTGGGGTCGATGAGGATGAGCCGCACATCGCGCGCTTCGGCCTTGTAGAGCAGGCTCAATATCATCGCGTTGATGCCCACGCTCTTGCCCGAACCGGTGGTGCCGGCCACCAGGCAGTGCGGCATCTTGGCCAGGTCGGCCACCACCGGCTTGCCGACGATGTCCTTGCCCAGGCCCATGGTCAGCATCGATGCCGAATCGTTGTAGACGTCCGAGCCCAGGATCTCGCTGAGGCGTATGGTTTGCCGCCGCGCATTCGGCAATTCCAGCGCCATGTAGTTCTTGCCCGGTATCACCTCGACCACGCGGATGCTGACCAGCGACAGCGAGCGCGCCAGGTCGCGCGCCAGGCCCACCACCTGAGCGCCTTTGACGCCGGTGGCCGGCTCGATTTCGTAACGGGTGATCACCGGGCCGGGGCTGGCCGCCACCACGCGCACTTCGACGCCAAAGTCTTTCAGCTTCTTTTCGATCAGCCGCGAGGTCATCTCGATGGACTCGGGCGTCACGGTTTCTTGCTTGCCGGCAGCGGTGACAGCGTCCAGCAAATCGACCTGCGGCAACTTGGTGTCCAGCAGTTCGACAAACAGCGGCTGCTGGCGTTCCTTGGCCACACGTTGCGACGGGGGAATGCCGGGCGCCGCCGGCTCTATCACCATCGGCAGATGCTCTTGCACTTCGATGCGCTGCACCTCGACGACGTGCTCGCGTTCGCGCGCTGCCGCCTCGCCCAGACGGCGGTCTTCCTCGGCGTCCTTGCGGTCGATGCGGCTGGCCCGCAGGCGGTCAAACTGCTGGCCGATGGCGTCGGCCACCTGCAGCCACGAAAAGCGCAGCGCCAGCGAAACGCCGGTCACCAGCAGGGCGATCCACAACACACCCGAACCCGCGAAGCCCAGCCAACGCATCGACAGCGGCCCCAGGGTGTAGCCCAGCACGCCACCGGCATGGCCGGGTAGCAGCGGTTCCCAGCGGTAGAGGCGCGTCCATTCCAGCGCGCTGCTGGCAGCCAGCAGCAGGGCCAGCCCCAGCCAGAACATCCAGCGCGGTGCGGGTGCAGCCTCGGTCGGGCCTGCCGTCGGCGCGTCACTGCGCAGCAAACCGGCCAGCGCCGACAACCAGGCGCGCAGGCCCGCCGGCACCAGCCACCAGGCCGAGTAACCAAAGAGGAAGAGCGCCATGTCCGACACGCGCGCACCCAGCAAACCGGCCTTGTTGCGCAGCGGATCGCCGGTGCCCGAGGTGCTGAATGCGGCGTCGCTGACCTGGTGCGTGACCAAGGCCAGCAGGAAGAGCAACCAGGCCAAAGCGGCCAGCATCAGCAGCGCCTGGCGGCGCCAACGCGGCACTTCAATCACAGGCAGCGCGCTGGCGCTGGCCGCACCGTCACCACGCAGGGAACCGAGAGGGAAACTCATGCGGCGGATTGTGGCCGATCAGGCCACGCCGCCTGCGCTGACCTCAGTCTTGCGGCAGCCGTTCCTTGATGACGACGAAGCCGTTTTCCTGGGTCTCGATGACACCGCGTTCTTCCAGGTCTTTCATCACCCGGCTGACCATTTCGCGCGAAGCGCCGACGACCTTGGCCATGTCCTGGCGGCTGACCTTGTGGCGGATGATCTTGGTGCCGTCGATTTCTTCGGCCATGTCCAGCAGCGTGCGCGCCACGCGGCCGTAAACGTCCAGCAGCGCCAGCGATTCGATCTGCCGGTCGGCATTGCGCAGGCGGCGCACCAGGCCGCGCAAGATGCCGTAGCTGAGCGTGGATGCTTCGGGCAGGCAACGCGCGAAATCACCCCGCGCCAGCACCAGCATGTCGGTCTGGATTTCCGCCCTAACGGTGGCGCTGTGGGGTTCGTTGTCGATGAGGCTCATTTCACCGACGTAGTCACCCGATTCCAGCACCGCCAGGATGACTTCGCGGCCGCGCGTGTCGGCCGTTAGCACGCGTGCCCGGCCGTTCAGCAAGATGAACAGCGCGTTGCTCTTGCGGCCCTGTTCAACGACCAGTTCGCCACGGCGAAAGCGGCGCTTGACCACGCTGTCGGCGATGGCCTGGGCCTGCTCGGCGGTGAGCATGGAAAACAGCGGTACGCGACGGATCAGGTCCAGGTTCGACAGCATCGACATCGGGACGCTCCTCTTGGGGTGATGAAGCTAATGACAGGGGTGCTGGGCGCGACCCTTCTGCAAGAATCCGGCTATTGTGCCCACGGACATATCTGCCAACTTATCGGCATCTTGCGTTGAATCTTCAGGGCAGCATGCCCAGATATGACACCTATACACCCCTGAGATCTTTGCCATGTCGACCGCCAACAACCCGAACCACGCCCGCGTCCTGATCCTGGGCTCAGGCCCAGCCGGCTACACCGCCGCCCTCTACGCCGCACGCGCCAACCTGGCGCCCATGCTGATCACCGGCATCGCCCAGGGCGGCCAGTTGATGACCACCACCGAAGTCGACAACTGGCCCGCCGATGTGGACGGCGTGCAGGGCCCTGAGCTGATGGAGCGCTTCCTGAAGCACGCCGAACGCTTCAACACGAAGATCGTCTTCGACCACATCCACACCGTCGACTTCAGCCAGCGGCCCTTCACGCTAACCGGCGACTCGGGCGTCTACACCTGCGACAGCCTGATCATCGCCACCGGCGCCAGCGCCAAATACCTGGGCCTGCCCAGCGAAGAAGCCTTCAAGGGCAAGGGCGTCAGCGGCTGCGCCACCTGCGACGGCTTTTTCTACCGCGGTGACACGGTGTGCGTGGTGGGCGGCGGCAACACGGCGGTCGAAGAAGCGCTCTACCTGTCGAACATCGCCAGCAAGGTGCACTTGGTGCACCGCCGCGACAAGTTCCGCGCCGAGGCCGTGCTGATGGACAAGGTGGCCGCAAAGGTGGCGGCCGGCAAGATCGAGTTGCACCTGTGGAACACCCTGGACGAGGTGCTGGGCGACGCCAGCGGCGTCACCGGCGTGCGCCTGCGCAGCACCGCAGCGGGCCAGGTCGGCGATGGCGCCACAACGGACATCGCGCTGAAAGGCTGCTTCATCGCCATCGGCCACCAGCCCAACACCGACATCTTCAAGGGCCAGCTGGACATGAAGGACGGCTACATCGTCACCCGCACCGGTCTGGTCGGCATGGCCACGCAGACCAGCGTGCCGGGCGTGTTTGCCGCCGGCGACGTGCAGGACCACATCTACCGCCAGGCCATCACCAGCGCGGGCACGGGCTGCATGGCGGCGCTGGACGCACAGCGCTTCCTCGAACAAGAGCAGGACTGAGCAGGGAAGTCACGCTATAC
>JAYVBO010000519.1:0-6277 GCA_043750435.1 Betaproteobacteria bacterium
GCGCCCGGTGAGGGCGTCGCGGTCACGGCGCAGTTCGGCCAGGCTGGCCTCGAAAGGCGCGCCGCCGGCCACACGCTTGGCGCGTGACACCTGCCAGGCCAGCCAAGCGCCAGCCAGGAACAGCGCGCCCAGCACACCCAGCGCCGCCAGGCGGTGCTCTTCACCCACCAGCATGACCAGGAACAGCGCGCTCAGCGTCAAGCCGATGGCGGTGGCCAACAGGGCAATACCCAGCCACGCCAAAGATTCCAGCACGCGCAGCTTTTCTTGCTGCAGTTCGGTGGCCAGCAATTCCAGCCGCACACCCGCCAATTCGGCCGTGTGCTGCAGCAAGCCGCGCAGCGAGGCGAAGAGGCCCGTAGACCGGGGGTCAGCCATGGCGCAGCGCGCTCAGCATTTCAAGCTCCGGCGCCGTGTGGTGGCGCCGGAACATGGCGTTCACCGGCGACCGAGAACGATGCCGACCAACACGCCCACGCCGGCAGCGATGCCGATGGACGGCCACGGGTTGTCATGCACGTAGTCGTCGGCCTGACGGCCCGCCGCCTTGGCGCGCTCGACCACGGTTTCTTGCAGGGTCATCAGGCTGTCTTTGGCCTGCATCAGCCGGGCGCGAACGCGCTCACGGGTGGCAACGGCTTCAACGCCAACGTCGCTGGCGGTCATCTTCATCAACTCTTCGGCATCGACGATGACATTTTTCAGGTCGGCGACAAGTTTCTCGCGCTGCAGTTCGGTCATGGTGCTCATCGCTACTCCTGGTTGTTCGCTCAATTCAGCAATTATGCCATTTACAGTCGAATTACGCAAGTAAATCAGATTGAATTACTGTGGAAATCAAATGATTAGGCGTTTCACACAATTCAATTAGGGCCAAGACCGGTAGTTGGCTGCGCATCAGACCACGCCGGCCGCGTGCGCCTGCTGGTCAGCGTGATAGCTGCTGCGCACCATGGCGCCGACGGCGGCGTGCGTGAAACCCATGGCCGCCGCTTCACGCTCGAACATCTTGAAAGTATCCGGGTGCACATAGCGGCGCACCGGCAAATGGTGGCCGCTAGGCGCCAGGTACTGGCCGATGGTCAGCATGTCGATGTGGTGTTCGCGCATGTCGCGCATCACCTGCAAGATCTCTTCATCGGTTTCACCCAGGCCGACCATCACGCCGCTTTTGGTCGGCACGCCGGGAACCTGTTCCTTGAATTTCTTCAGCAGGTTCAAACTGAATTGATAGTCGCTGCCTGGCCGCGCTTCCTTGTACAGGCGCGCCGTGGTTTCCAGGTTGTGGTTCATCACGTCGGGCGGCGCTTCGCGCAAGATGGACAGCGCGCGGTCGTCGCGGCCACGGAAGTCGGGCACCAGCACCTCGATGCGCGTGGCCGGGCTCAGTTCGCGGGTCTTGCGGATGCAGTCCACGAAGTGGCCGGCGCCACCGTCGCGCAGGTCGTCGCGGTCGACGCTGGTGATGACCACATATTGCAACTTCAGCGCCGCGATGGTCTGCGCCAGCTTCAGCGGCTCGTCCGCGTCCAGCGGGTCGGGCCGGCCGTGGCCGACGTCGCAGAAGGGGCAACGCCGGGTGCACTTGTCGCCCATGATCATGAAGGTGGCCGTACCCTTGCCGAAGCATTCGCCGATGTTCGGGCAACTGGCTTCTTCGCACACCGTGTGCAGCTTCTGCTCGCGCAGGATCTGCTTGATCTCATAGAAGCGCGTCGAAGGCGAACCGGCCTTGACGCGTATCCAATCGGGCTTCTTCAGCACCGCACCGGCTTCGGCCGGCACGATCTTGATCGGGATGCGGCTGGTCTTGGCCTGCGATTTCTGCTTGGCGGTGGGGTCGTAGGCCGTGGTCATCGCGTGCTTGCACCCGGGCCTGCGGCGCCGGGTTCACAGAGAAAAAACAGACCTCGAGTTTAGCGGCCGCACTTTGCGCCGGCTGACAGCCAGTGCAGCCCACCCGGCGGCCAGCAAAGCCAGCGTACCCGGCTCGGGCACGCTGGCCACCAGCACGCCGCTTTCGGCGTAGTTGTTGAAGGCGCCGGCCGGGTCGTAGTCGATGAAGGCCAGGCCGTAGCCTCTGGCGTCCAGGAAGGCGCCACTGCCGCCCCGGATGCTGTAGTCCAGCGCGAACTGCCCGCCGGTGGCCAGGATGTTGGCGGTCGACACCGTGCCGCTCACATCGCCATACAAGGTGGACAGCAGGTCGGTGGTGGTGAATTCGAAGCTGCCGCTGAGGGTCAGCGCGCTGGGGTCGATGGTGAACAGCACGAAGGAGACCAGCGACAGCGGGCTGTCCACCACCGGCGGTGCGGCCTGGTCGATGCTGCCGACCCAGCCGCCGGTGCCGGCACCGGGGTTGAACACGCTGAGGTTGCCGGCACCTGCGTAGGGCACGAACAGCGTGACGGCTTCGGCATGGACCAGCAAGGGCGCGCTCAGCAGCACAGATGCAGACAGCAGCAGGCGCCGGGCGGTGGCGGTGAGGTGGGACATGGTGGGACTCCTGGACGGTGAAGAGGTGGCGAGCCCCCGGACCTACGCGGCCCCGGCGCCTGCGGATGCAAGACCCCCCTGCCGTGTCAACTGCATCCGGCCCGCATCCATTCCGCCAGGTCGGGCGTAAAGCGACCTGCCGGCCCCATGCCGCACACCGTAACCCCATCAACCCGCAGGAGATCACCATGACCCGTTCCGCTTTCCGCACTCCGCACCGCGCCACCCTGATGGCCGCTGCCACCACCGCCGCCATCTTCGGCTTCGGCACCTTGGCCCAGGCATCCAGCCACCGCGAAGCGCCCTTCATCACCACCAGCCCCAAGGTGGACGCCAGCGACTTCTATATGTTCAACAGCTACGAAACCGGCCGCAGCGGCTTCGTCACGGTGATTGCCAATTACCAGCCGCTGCAAGACGCCTACGGCGGCCCGAACTACTTCCAGATGGACCCCAACGCGCTGTACGAGATCCACATCGACAACAACGGCGACGCCAAGGAAGACCTGACCTTCCAGTTCCGCTTCAGCAGCACGCTGAACAACGGCGGCAACGGCCAGACCCTGAGCATCGGCGGCCAGACCGTGGCCATCCCGCTGGCCCAGATCGGCACCATCAGCAACGTCAAGGACGCCAACCTGTCGGTGGCCGAGCAGTACACGCTGACCGTGGTGCGCGGTGACCGCCGCAGCGGCACCGCCACCGCGGCGACCAACGCCACCGGCGGCAGCACCACCTTCGACAAGCCGACCGACAACATCGGCGTCAAGACCTTCCCCGACTACAAGGCCTACGCCGCGAAACACATCTACAGCGTGAACATCCCCGGTTGCGCCACACCGGCACGCATGTTCGTGGGCCAGCGGCAAGACGCGTTTGCGGTCAACCTGGGCACCATCTTCGACCTGGTGAACGCGCCCGTCAGCGTCATCACCAACCCGGCCTTGATCGGCGCCGCGCCCAACACCATCGGTGACAAAAACGTCACCACGATGGCGCTGGAAATCCACAAGGACTGCCTGAAGGCCAGTGCCACAGGCGACGACGTGATCGGCGGCTGGACAACCGCCAGCCTGCGCCAGGCGCGCCTGCTGAACCCGTCACCCGCTTCGGGCTACCAGGCCAGCGAAAAGCCCGGCGGTGCCTGGGTGCAGGTGTCGCGCCTGGGCATGCCCTTGGTCAATGAAGTGGTCATCGGCCTGAAGGACAAGGACAAGTTCAACGCCAGCGTGCCCAGCGGTGACGGCCAGTTCGCCACCTATGTGACCAACCCGACCTTGCCCGCCCTGCTGTCGGTGGTGCTGAACCTGCCAGGTGCAGCCCCCACCAACTTCCCGCGCACCGACCTGGTCACCACCTTCCTGACCGGCATCCCGGGCGTGAACCAGCCGAAGAACGTGGTGGCCAGCGAGCAGCTGCGCTTGAACACGGCCATCGCCGCCGTGCCTTTCGCCAACCAGAACCGCCTGGGCATCGTCGGCAGCATCCGTGACGGCGGCAGCGACTTCGCCGGCTTCCCGAACGGCCGCCGCCCCAAGGACGACGTGGTGGACGTTTCATTGGTGGCCGTGATGGGTGGCCTTTGCATCGCCAACGGCAACACCAATGCCTACGGCTTTGGCGCGGCCTGCACGCCGTCGGCCGTGCCGCTGGGCGCCACGTCGCTGCAATTGCACGACGCGGTCGATCAGGCTGTCGTGCCCTTGCTGGCGGGCTTCCCTTACCTGAATACGCCGCTGCCGGGCAGCAAGTAAAAGGAGCATCACGATGAAGCGCATCACTTCGAAACGCAGGCTTTGGGCGGCCCTGGCGCTGCTGAGCCTGAGCCTGACCGCTTGCGGCGGCTCCGATGGCATCAGCTCACCCGATCCGGCGGCCAGCGACGACGTGCCGGCATCCGCGAAGATCTCGGCAGCGGGCTACACCCAGTTCGCCGCTGGCTTGGTGAAGAGCGAAACCGCAGCCGGTCTGAACATCAACCAGACCACGCCGCCCACCAGCGAGACCGCAGCACCACAAGCACTTTGACTTGACGCTGCGGCACACCCGGCCGGCCCTCAACGGGGCCGGCTTTTACATTTCAGACGCCGAAGATGGCGCCCACGCGCAGCCAGGTCCAGCCGGCCGCCAGCGTGCCAATGCCGTACAGCGCCGGGCTGCGCAGGCGCAAGGCCCAGGGCCTGTGGCGCAGCGCTCGCACCAGCAGCCAGGCGGCGGCCACGGTCAGCAACTGGCCGGCTTCAACGCCGAGGTTGAAGGTCAACAAAGCCACCATCAGATGCTGCTGCGGCAGGCCGATGTCTTGCAGCGCGCCCGCGAAACCCAGGCCGTGCACCAGACCGAAAACAAACGCTAGCAGCGCCGGCCAACGCCGCGCCAGCGTGTCGCGGTTGTGCAGCGCTTCAGACGCCACCAGCAAGATGGACAGCGCGATGCAGGCTTCCACCGGCGGCGAACGCAGCGTCAACCAACCCATGGCCGCGCTGGCCAGCGTCAAGCTGTGCGCGAGGGTGAAGGCGGTGATGGTGCTGACCAGCCGGCGCTGGAAGCCCACCAAGAACAGCAGGCCGATGATGAAGAGCAAGTGGTCGTAGCCGCTGAGGATGTGCTCGACGCCCAGCAGCAAGTAGGCCGAGGCGATTTCACCCACGCCGCGCACGTCGTCGGCCGCCCCGTAAAGTTGCACCGATGCATGGCTGGCGGTCAGCGTGTAGACCCGGGTCTGGCCGTCCAGCCACAGCACCTTGACCATGGCCGCCGAATAGCGCTGGCCGACACCGTCCATCTGCAAGCGGCCCTGCAGGCCGGCGGCGCCACAGTGCAAGACGTTGCCGTCGGCCTGGCAAGACGCCGGCCAGGTGGGCCTCAGGTCGACGCCCGACTTGCGGTCGTCGCTGGCCGTCCACTGCCAGCGGAATTCACCGGGCGCAACTTCGCGCACCTGCATCTCGGCCATGCTCATTTCGTGCGCGCTGGCCAGGCCCGACAAGGCCCACAGCAGAGCCAGCAGCCCCAGACGTGCAAGCGTCTTCATGGTGCGCTGGCCTCGAATTTCACGGTGTACTTCTTGGCCAGCGTGCGCACGGCGGCCGAGCGTTGATCGGCCATCACCGCGTCGGTCCAGTCCTGCAGCACCACGCCGCGCAGCGGTTCGAAGGCCGCCGGCTGCGCTGCGTGCACCGCGTCCAGGCGCAGCGCGCGCGGGCCGTCGCGGCTGGCCACAAGCTGCCACAGGCCGACGGGCGCGGCCTCCAGCGTCTGGGCCAATTCAGCGCCGTAGCTTTGCACCAGGTTGGCATGCGGCCGGCCCTTGAACAGGCGCAAGCCGGCCTGCGCATCACCCGGCGTGCCGGCATTCAGGGCCGCCACGAAAGCCCGCACGGCGGTTTCTGATGCGTCGCCGCCGAGCACCGCTTCCTGAAAATCAAAGCGCGGGGGTTCGTCGTATTTGCTGCGGTTCTTTTCGAACCAGGCGCGCAGCAAGGCGTCGTCGAAAGGCGGCAGCTTGACGTTGGCGTCGACCACGCTCAGGGCCTTGAAGATGACCCGTTCGCGGATGGCCGTGTCGCCCTTGTCCACCTGCAGCGCCAGCCCTTCGCGGTACAGCACCTCGTTGTCCAGCCAGACGCGGCGCAGGGCGGCCAGCTCTTCGGCAGTCGGCGCGTGGCCGCGCGAGGCCTTGAAGAGCTGGCTCGCCTCGGCGTCCACCGCCGCACCCACCACGATGTGGCGTGGGTCGTCGGCGCGGCCGACCAACAGGTGGTCGGCCGCGAACAGCAAG
>JAYVBO010000520.1:0-14050 GCA_043750435.1 Betaproteobacteria bacterium
CCGCAGGTGGTACCGCTCGCACTTGACGTGCCGCTTGGGGCCGACCCGGTGGCGCTGGCCACGGGGGTGTTGATGCACCGCCATTCCTTGCTGCGCGGCACGGCACACCAGCGCTTGCAGCGCATGGCCACCGAGCAGGGTTTGTCGCTGCCGGCGCAGGCTGAACGCCTGCTGGGTGCGGTGGAAGAACTGGCCCGCAGCGGCGGCTGAATCAGCCTGCCAGCGTGAAGTAGAAGGCCGCGCCGCGTCCGGGCTCGGCTTCGGCCCAGATGTCGCCACCGTGGCGGTTGACGATGCGCCGCACCGAAGCCAGGCCCACGCCGTGGCCCGGGAAGTCGCTGGCACTGTGCAGACGCTGAAACAGGCCGAACAGGCGGTCGGCTGAACGCATGTCGAAACCGGCGCCGTTGTCGCGCACCACGTAGGCCCGGGTGTTGTCGTGCGGCACGCTGCGCAGGCTGATCTGCGCGCGCTCGGCCCGGCCGCTGTACTTCCAGGCGTTGCTGAACAGATTTTCCAGCACCAGGCGCAGCAAGGTCGGGTCGCCCACGGCGGTCAGGCCAGGTTCGATGGCGATGTCGGCCTCGCGCTCGGGCGCAGCGCGCTTCAGGTCGTCCATGACGAAGGCCGCCAGCTGCGACAGGTTCACCGGTTGGCGGGCCAAGGGCTGCGAACTCAGCCGCGCCAACGTCAGCAGCGCGTCGATCATCAGGTTCATGCGCGCCGCTGCGCCCAGCACGCGGTCGAGGTGGTCGTTGCCGACGCGGTCGAGCAGGTGGCCGTAGTCTTCTTTCACGATGCGCGTGAAGCCTTCGACCACGCGGATGGGCGCGCGCAGATCGTGCGAGGCGGTAAAGCTGAAACTGTCGCTTTCGGCGACTTGTGCCGCGGCCCCGCTGGCGTCGGTGCCGCCGTGTTGGGCCAGCAGCAGGCCGACCGGCGCTGCCGTGTCGCCGGCGGTGCGCAAGGCATCGCCAAAGCGCTCGACATGCCAGCCGGCCACCACCGCTGCCGTCGGGCTGCCAGCCAGCGCTTCGCGCAGGGCGGTGGCGGCGTCGGACGGCAACTGCGAGGCGAGCAGGATCAGACCGCCCGGCCCTTGCAGCGCGGGCCACATGGCACGCGCTGCTGCATTGCTTTGCTCGACGCGCCAGCCGCCATCGGGTGCCAGCAAGGCCAGTAGCGCTGGCCCGGGCCAGGCGCCCAGTAACGGGGACAGGGCAGCGGCGTCGGCGGCCAGGGCTGCTGCGGCGTCCAGCGGCTGGGCGCTGCCCACGAAGCCGGCGAAGGCGCCCAGGTCGTCGTGACGCGGCACGCCGCGCAAGGCCCAGGCGGTCACACCGTCCAGCGCTGGGTGGCTGTTCAGACGCAGGCCGCTGAAGGCTTGCATGCCGCGCAGGCGGGCAATCAAGGTGGCGTCGCGGGCATCGAACAGGGCGCAGTCCTTGACCGCGCCGCGGCCCGGGCCCTGCCACAGCGTCAGACGGTGGCCCGAGTCGGTCTGCCAACGCCAGCCCTCACCCAATTGCTGCCAAGCGCGCAAATCGGCCTTGGTTTCGCGCAGTGCGCGTTCGGCGCCACGCCGCTCGCGCAGCATGCCCACGGCATAGGCCAGCCCGGCAGCAGCCAGCACCGCGACAGCGGCAAAGGCCGAAAAGGCCCAAACGATGGGGCTGGCGCCGCCGTCGGTACAGCCGGCCAGCGACATACCGGTCAGCCCGATGACCAGCCGACAGGCGGTCTGGCGGCCAGGCGCCTGGCAAGTTGCATGCATGGCGAGAATTGTAAGGACCGCAGCGCGCCTTCCCGGGCGGCGGGTTCAAGTTCGGCGTTAGCGGTCCGAAAGCTGAAGCAGCGCCTGATTTTCGGGGGGTGTCTTTCGACCCCCCATGACGCAGTGCGCGTTGGAGCTGCACATGATCGAAGAGCGACCTCTACCGGCATTCACCCGCTTGACGGCCGCGCGCCGCCTGCGCATCCTGCGTGCAGGGGCGGGACAGGCAGGCCGCCCTGGCATCGCATGCCGTCCCCCTTTGCTGTTGTTTTCGCCTTTTTTGTTGCCCCTGCCATGACCACAGCGCTGAACCCTGAGCCGCCCGACGGCGCCGCCTCCCTTCCTGTGACGCTCGACGCGCGGGCGGTAAGCCGTTTGCGCGAACTCGACCCCGACGGTCGCCACGGCGTGTTGCAGCGCGTCTTCACGGCCTTCGAAACCTCGCTGATGCGCATGCTGGTGCAACTGGGCGCCGAGCATGAAAACGGCGACGCTGGCGTGGTGGCCTCGGTGGCCCACACCTTGAAGTCTTCGTCGGCCAGCGTGGGTGCCTTGCAGCTGTCCAAGGCCTGCGCCGAAGTCGAGCGCCGCCTGCACGACCAGGCGCCCGGCGATTTGCAGGCCGATGTGGCCAAGTTGTTGGCAGCAGGCGAATCGGCCTTGGTGGCGGTTCGGGCTATGCTGCGGGGATGAGACTGATGCGCACGCCGCACCCATGACCGTCATCCACCCTTTCGCGGACGCCAGCCAAACGGCGGTACCGGAAGTCCTGCTGGTTGATGACGACGAAATCAATTTACTGTTGACAGGCCTGGGGCTGCGTGAGCGCGGCTTCAAGCTGGTCGAGGCCAGCAGCGGCGAGGCGGCGCTGGAACTGCTGCGCGACTGGACCCCCGACGTCATCGTGCTGGACGCGCTGATGCCCGGCTTGGACGGCTTCGACACCTGCCGCCGCATCCGCCGCATGCACGGCTTCGAAAACGTGCCGGTGCTGATGCTGACCGGCCTGGACGACGACGCATCCATCACGCGGGCCTACGAGGCCGGCGCCACCGACTTCTTCGTGAAGACCACGCAGTGGAGTCTGCTGGCCGGCCGCCTGCACTACCTGTTGCGTGCCTCGCGCACCCGCATTGAACTGGAGCGCAGCAAGAGCAAGCTGGCCCGCGCCCAAGACCTGGCCCGCATGGGCAGTTTTGACTGGTGGCGGGTCGACCGCGGCAGCCGCGGTGGTCTGCGCACTTCACCCGAAGCGCTGCGGGTGTTTGGCTTGGGCCTGCAGGAAGAAGTCTCGCTGCGGCTGATCTTGCGCATGGTGCCGCAGGGCGACCGGCGGGCCTTTTTGCGCCTGCTGCACGCCGCGCTGAAGCATTCGTCGGTGCTGGCCACCGACGTGCCCATCGTGCTGCTTGACGGCCGCCAGCGCATCATCCACGTCGAAGCCGAGCCCGAATTCAACGAGCATGGCAACGGTGCGGGTTACACCGGCATCGTGCAGGACGTGACCGAACGGCGGCAGGCCGAAGACCGCATCCGCCAGCTGGCCAATTTCGACGCCCTGACCGGTCTGCCCAACCGCCGCCAGCTGATCTGGCGCGCCGAACGCGCGCTGGAACAGGCGCGCCGCCAGCAGCACCAGTTCGCGATGCTGCTGATCGACCTGGACCGCTTCAAGCTGATCAACGACACCCTGGGCCACGGCGCTGGCGACGAACTGCTGGTGGAAGTGGGCCGTCGCCTGCGCGCCTGCGTGCGCCACAGCGACCAGGTTGCCGACGTGGCGCCCGACGGCAGCGTCAACAGCGCCCGTGCCCACCGCGCGCTGGAAGCCGTGGGCCGTCTGGGCGGTGACGAATTCGTCGCCCTGCTGCCCGAGGTGACCTGCGACCGCGACGCCGAGCGCGTCGCCCAGCGGGTGCTGGAAGCGCTGCGCGAACCGATCTTCGTCAGCGGCCAGGAATGCTTCGTCACGGCCAGCGTGGGCGTGGCCATCTTCCCGCGCGACGGCAATACCGTCGTCGACCTGCTGCGCAATTCCGACATCGCGATGTATTCGGTGAAGGCCCAGGGCAAGAACGCCTCGGCCATCTACAGCCCGGCGCTGGCCAGCCAAGGCCGCGAGAAGCTGGAACTGGAAACGGCCCTGCACAAGGCCATCGAACGCGACGAGATCGTGCTGCACTACCAGCCCAAGATCGACGTGCGCGCCGCGAAGATGGTGGGCGTGGAAGCGCTGATGCGCTGGCAGCGCGGCGGCACGCTGGTGCCGCCGAATGACTTCATGCCGATGGCCGAGGAAACCGGCCTGATCGTGCCGCTGTCGGAATGGGCGCTGCGCGAGGCTGCGCGCCAGGCGCGGGTCTGGCAAGACGCCTTCGGCTTCAACGACTCCATCGCCGTCAACCTGCCCAGCCGCCTCTTCGAGCGCAGCGACCTGGTCGAGCACATCCACCAGAGCGTCACGCTCTACGACGTGCCGCACCGCGTGATCCGCCTGGAAATCACCGAAGACAACCTGATGAAGGAGTTGCAGAACGTCATCCCGTCGCTGCACCGCCTGAACGAGATCGGCGTCGAGATTTCCATCGACGACTTCGGCACCGGCTATTCATCGCTGGCCTACCTCACCACGCTGCCGATATCGGAACTGAAGATCGACCGCAGCTTCGTGCGCGAACTGGGCGTCACGCCGCAGAGCTCGGCCGTGGTCACGGCCATCATCGCCTTGGCCCGTTCGCTGGGCCTGCGCGTGGTGGCTGAAGGGGTCGAAAGCCTGCGCCAGCTTGAAGTGCTGCACCGCCTGGGCTGCGTGGTGATGCAGGGCTTCCTGTTCAGCCGCGCGGTGCCGCCGCAAGAGCTGCAGACTTGGCTGGAACAGACCGTGCTGCCGCGCAAGGCGCCTTGGATAGGCGCGGCTGTTGACGGTGAAGGCGGCGACGACGGCCTGCGCGCCGCAGGCGCGCGGCCCTTCCGCTAGCCGCCAGCATGGCCACAGGGGCAACGCCCAGCGCGGCTGCGCTGGCCAAAGCCGCCTTCGGGCGATTGGCCCAGGCGCAGCTGGAGCCGACGCCCGAAAACTACGCCCGCGCCTACGCCGAAGAGTCCGGCCAGACTGCAGCGCCGCCGCCACCGTCGGCGGTGGCCGCCGCAGCCGCTGCCGCCGACCACAAGGCCGAAGGTTTGGCCTGGGCAGCGTTGGTTGGCCGCCTGGCCCGCAACTTGGAACGCGGCGGCAAGGAATGGACCGCTGCCCGCCGCAAGCAGAGCCTGCAACGCGTGCTGGACGGCAGCCGCAGCGACCCGCAACGCCTGTTGCAGCGCCTGCAGCCGCTGATGGCTGCCTGGGAGGCCGACCGGCCCTCAGACCCGGCGCAAACGGGCGCCGATGACCCGCCCGCCGAACCCGCTGTGGGTTCGCAAACGCAGGCGGGCGCAGCGGCCTGGGTGCCGCTGGTGCAGTCGCTGGGTGCTGCCGTGCGCGCCGGCCTGCCAGCGGAAGGGGACCCGGACACGCTTCGGGCGGAAAGCCTGGCAGACCGTCTGGCTGCCGCCGCCGATGGCATCGCTGCGAACGGCGTCACGCCGCAAGGCGTGGCCGAGATTGACGCCCTTTGCGCGCAGGCGCGGCGGGTCTTCGGCCACCGCCACCACCTGGTGGAAGGCCTGGGTACCCTGTGCCAGGAACTCAGCGCCGGCTTGACGGAGCTGGCCGAGGACGACAGCTGGGTGCACGGTCAGTGCCAGGTGCTGCAGGTGCATCTGGGCACGGCCGATGGCAGCGCGGCCTCGCTGACCGTGCGCGGCGTGCGCGCCGCCCGCAACGTGCTGGCCGAAACGCGTGAACAGCAACAGCGCGTGCGCGCCCAGCGGCAGTCGGCTCGCGACGCGCTGAAGCAGCTGATCCACAGCATGCTGCTCGAGGTGGGCGAACTGGGCGAGCACACCGGCCGCTTCCAGTTGGCCACCGCGCGGCATGCAGCGGCCATCGCCGAGGCCGACACCCTGGAAGGCCTGGCCGGCGTCGTGCACGCGCTGCTGGACGATGCGCGCAGCGTGCAGTCGGCGGTCAGCCGCACGCAAGACCGCCTGTTGGTCGACCGAGCGCGGGCCGAAGAACTGGAAGACCGGGTGCGCGAACTGGAAGTTGAACTGCGGCGCCTGTCGGAAGAGGTCTCGACCGACGCGCTGACCCAGGTGGCCAACCGGCGCGGGCTGACCTTGGCGTTTGACGCCGAAGTGGCGCGCTGCGAACGCGAGGCCGTCGGTGCCGTCGACGGCATTGCGCCGCCGCTGGCCGTGGGCCTGATCGACATCGACAACTTCAAGAAGCTCAACGACACGCTGGGCCACGCGGCCGGTGACGTGGCGCTGAAGAGCCTGGCCGCCGCTGTGCGCGAAAGGCTGCGGCCGGCCGACCACCTGGCGCGTTTCGGTGGCGAAGAATTCGTGGTGCTGATGCCCGCTACGGGCGTCGAAGAAGCCCAGCAGGCGCTGACCCGGCTGCAACGCACCCTCAGCGCCGCACTCTTCATGCACGACGGCCGCGAGGTCTTCGTCACCTTCTCGGGCGGGGTCACCGCCTGGCGCACGGGTGAGCCCCTGCAAGCCGCGCTGGAGCGCGCCGACGAGGCGCTGTACGAGGCCAAGCGGACGGGCAAGAACCGAACCTGCATCGCTTGACGCTCACGCGGTAGACGCGTTTGGACACAAAGCCGGTTCAAGAGCCGGCCGGCGGGGGCCGAAATCCTGTCTACGGAAGGCGGCCTCGCCGTTCGATGTCTGTCTGCCCCCCACATGAGCGTCCTTGCCCACCTCACCCGCCCGTTTCGCCGCGCCTACGCGCTGATCTTCCGCCGCCACGTCACCTTGCGCGTGGCCCGGGGCAGCGTGCGTGTGGTCATGCAGGACCGGCCGACTTCAGCGCTCAAGGACCAGCCACCCAGCCGGGCTGAGCTGGCCGCCACCAAGGCGCAGCAGGAATTCGGCCAGATGCAGCAGCAACTGGCCGAATTGCTGAACGACCTGCCCGAGACCCGCGCCACTTTGCGCCACCTGGACTTCGTTGAGAAGGCGCTGGAACGCAAGGGCCTGCGGGCCTTGCAGAAGCTGCCCGTGGATGTGCTGCAGCACGCGCTGGACCAGTTGGAAGGCTTGGTCGTGAACTGGTCGCCAGTGGGTCTGGCGGCGCTGCGTTCGCGCATCGCCGTGGCCATCATCGACCGCGAAAACCAACCGACCAGTGCCGAGGCCGAAGCCGACACTTACCGCACCGCCGCCGTGATGGACACCCAGCCCGACAGCGCATTCCGCACCGGTGTGGAGGTCAGCAGCGACGACGATGCTTTGGCGGCGGCCTATGCCGCTCTGGGTGACGCAGCGCCGGGCGCCATCGAATTTCAGAGCGAGCTGGGTTCCTCATCGGCCAAGGCCCTGGCGCGTGTACCGGTACGCAGCGCCGCCGACGACGCCGTCGAAATTCACGTGCCCGATTTGCAGCGCTGAACCGGGCCGCTGGCGCTGCACGGCTTGCTCTGCAGGCGGCCGGCCGCTAGGGCCAGATGGCGTTCAGCAGCTGGGCCAGCCGCGCTCCGGCGCGGGTGACCTGCTGTTCCTGCAGCGCGCGACGCTGGGCCGCGTAGGCTGGCCGGTCAGCCATCTTGACAACCCAGTCGCCAGCTTTCAGAGCGCCCTGGTGGGTGTAGCTCAGGCCCTTGTAGGCGTTGCGCGCAGCCAGCACGGTTTCCGTCGCCCAAGCCGTTGGCCAGGCGTTGAAGTCGCCCGCCGTAGCCGGCACAGCCCGGGCCTCGGCCAGCAGCGGCGGGGCCAGGGCCAGCGGGTTCAGGGCGGTGCTGACGTCGTCCCATTCGGCATGCAGATTGGTGCTGCCGTCTTCAATGGCATTGCCGCCCAGCGTGTCGGTGCTCTTGGCGATGGGCGTACCGGCAGTGCCCGGGTCGATGGCCTGGTTCTGGCTGTCGAGGTAGACCGATCCAACGTGCAGCGGCTGGTGCAGGTCGCCCACCAGATGGGCCAGCAACAGCAGCGCCTCTTTCTTGTCGCGGATGGAGAAAGGAGCGGGTGTCGTCTGGCCGTGCAGCACCGCAACGGCGGCGTTGATGGCGCTGACGATGTCGTGGTCGCTGGTGCCGGCGTAAGCGCGGTCGTAGCCGCTCTGCTGGATGGCGACATCGGCGAAGTGGTACTTCTTGTGGCAGGCCGACACCTTGGGGTCGGTCGAGCAGGTCTTCCAGTTGCGCTGCACGTAGCTCTGCATGCGCGCGATGCCTGCGGCCGTTTCGAAACTGGCGCAGGCCGCGTGGTATTTCGGATCGGCCCGGTAGCGCAAGCCGACGCCGGCCACCGGCATCACGTCCTTCACGCAATCGGCCCAGGTCGATGCGGCGCGCAAGGGCATGCCCAGGTTTTTCTTGACCTCGGCCGCCGCGTGGGCGTTCAGCATTTTGTCGGCGATGGCACCGGCAACCTGATGGCCGCGCGAGCCGAAGGCCCAGACCGACGCGGAGGCGCTCAGCATGGTGGCGCACAGCAGTGCTTTGGCGATGGATTTCATGTGCGGCTTGCGTTGTGGCGGGAGGTGGAAGCGATCATCCTCCCGCCGCGGGCCGTTCATCCATCCCGCACCCCGGCCGCCTGTCGACCTTCGCGCAGCGCGCCGCCTTGATCGATGAGGAACTGCTGAAAGAACGCCGCCAGCGCAGCGTACGCGTCCAGTGGCAGCACGTTGGAAACGTACTGATCCGGCCTGACCACCACCACAGCGCCGTGCTCGCGGTCTACGCCGCGCAGCGTGAAGATGTCGGCGCCGCCCTGCAGGTCCGGGCGCGGTGCGCAGTAGGCCTTTTCGTAGTCGATCAAGCCGAAGCGGCCCTTGCGCGGCAGCAGCAGCGGCGGCAGTGCCTCCACCTGGAGCTCGCGGTGCCGTGGTTGGAAGACCGCGCGGAAGTCGATGACGCTGTCGATGTCGGCGCCGGCCGGCGTGTAGCGCCTGATAGGTGAATCCGGGGCGTCCATCAGGAAGGTGGCCAGTTCGTGCAGCCGCTTCCCGCTGGCGTCGGCAAAGGCGTACAGGCGCCAGGCGCCATCGGCTCGCGCGACGTGGCCCAGCTGCACGGGCTTGGCATCGGCCAGTCGCAGCACAGGAGCCGAGTGGAAGCGCATGCCCACCGGGTAGCCCTTGGCGAGGGCCTGGTGCGTGGACGGCGCGGTCAGCACCGTGGTGGGCGCATAGTGCGTGGCCACGCCAGCGGTGTAGCGGCCCGACTTCACGAAGTAGGCCTGCAAGGCTTCCGGATCGACACCACCCAGCTCCGGATGCCGCGGGTCCATAGGCGGCGAGGCCATGATCTTGGACCACGCCTTGTCGAAATCGATGAGTCCTTGCGCGATGGCCTGGCGTTCGGCCGAGTAGGTGCGCAGCAGTGCCGGCTGCGCGCGGCCTTGCAGCACGGCGGCGAGCTTCCAGCCCAGGTTGAAGGTGTCCTGCATCGACACGTTCATGCCCTGGCCGGCCTTGGCGCTGTGCGTGTGGCAGGCGTCGCCGGCGATGAAGACGCGCGGCAGGCGCGATGGCGCCTGCTCGGCGGGCACGTCGTCGAAGCGGTCGGTGACGCGCTGGCCAACTTGGTAGACCGCAAACCACACAACGCTCTTCACGTCCAGCGTGTAGGGACGCAACACGCGTTGCGCGGTGGCGATCACGCTGTCCTGGGTGTGTTGCTCGCGGAAGGTGTCGCGCTGGCCTGGGGCGATCTCGCCCAGGTCGACGTAGAGCCGCACCATGTAGCCACCCTCACGCGGTATGAGCAGGATGTTGCCCTCGTCGGCGGACTGGATGGCGGCCTTCAGCCGGATGTCCGGGAAGTCGGTGGTGGCCAGCATGTCCACCACGCCCCAGGCATGGTTGGCGAAGTCGCCGTGAGGCACGGCGCCGATGGCCTCGCGCACGCCGCTGCGCGCGCCGTCGCAACCGACCACGTACTTGGCCCGCACGGTTTTCAACGCACCGCTGGCCACATCGCGAACGGTGACGGTGACCGGGTGGTCATCGTCACGGGACGCTGCCGTGTCGACAGTCAGTGTGACGAACTCCAGCCCGTAGTCGGGCACCAGCCCTGTGGGCGACAGGCGCATGTAGTCCAGCAAATACTGCTGCAGTCGGGCCTGGTTGACGATGACGTGCGGCATCTCTGACAAGCCGTCTTCGGTGTCCTGCACGCGCCCGGTGCGCACGATGCGCTGACGGTCCGTTGGCGCTGGGCGCCAAAAGACGGTTTCGTTGACCCAGTAGGCCTCGCGCATGAGCTTCTGGCCCAGGCCGAAAGCTTCAAACATTTCCACCGTTCGGCAGGCTATGCCATCGGCCTGGCCCACCAGCAACGGGCCGTCGCGGCGCTCGATCAAGCACGTGCTGAGAGTTGGGAAGGTGGAAAGCTGGGCCGCCAGCACCGCGCCGGCGGGGCCGCTGCCGACGATCAGCACATCGACCGCGGCTGGCAGGTCAGGGCTAGGCTGCGCAGCCCGGGCAGCGGGCGGGGTGACATCGGGGTCGCCCGGGGCGTAGCCATTCAGGTAGAACTGCATCGTGTCTCCTCGGCCTTCCGGTCAGCTGGCCGCCGACGCCCCTGTCGAAATTCGCGTACCCGAGAGACTGCGCGGAGCCGAACTGCAAGCGCAGCGCCAGCAGTCGGCGCGGCCTCAGTTGATCGGCGACAGCAATTCAGGCGCCACCACCAGCGGCCTGACGCCGTGTGCGTGGTCTTCCTTGAAGGCGTTGCCAGCGGCCCATTTGTGCAGCGAGGCGATGTCGATCTTGGCGCACATCGGCCGCACGCTCCAGGTCACCTGCAGCGGCGAGCACTTGGCCTGCGAGTAGGCGTCGCCAGTGGTCGAGCCGGCAAACACCACCGGGGTGCCGGTGCCGGTGGGCAACAACTTCGGTTGGTGCAGACCGGCGACGGCCTTGCCGCCGTAGTCGAAGTCGGCAATGTTGGCGGCCTTGGGGTCGTTGACGACCAGGAAGACCTGTGCCTCAACGCGCAGTTGCGGGTTGGCGCAGGCCGTGCTGGAGCACGCGCCCAGGCCCTTGCCCGGCGCCACGTCGCAGCTGCTGTAGACCCAGTGCACCTCGATCGTGTCACCGGGCTTCACGCCATGCATGGCGCCATGGCCTTTGCTGGGGTCTTCCAGTTCAGCCTTGCTCAGCGTGGCCGTTTCGTTGCACTTCCAGCCGCCGTTCTTGCCGGCACCGGCCGACACCGAGAAGCCCGGGCCCTTGTGCTCAGCCTGCGTGTGGCTGTGGATGTTGCACAGGTTCATGGTGGCGGCTGCAGGCGCCAGCGTGAACACGCGCGGGTTGGTGCCGCCTTTGGCGCCGATGTCGCGGGGCGTCTGGGGGCTGTAGCCCTGGCAGACATCCTGGGCTGGGGCCTGCACTGGCCAGGCCAGGGCCAAGGTCGCCGCAGCGGTGAGGGTCAGCAGTTGGAAATAAGGCAGCATGGTCGGTACCGGGGTTGATCAGGTGGGAGATGCTAGGAGCCGTTGGCCGCCAAATCGGCTGGGGTCAACCCCGGTTGCCATGACTGAAGTAGGGCTTGGTGCTCGCGGCCCGGCGCCCGTGGTCAGCCCGCCCGCAGCAGCGGTCTAGCTGGCCAGCCCGGCGCGCTTGGTCTGGTGGTAGCTGCCGCTGCCCCGGCTAATGAGGCGGTCTGTTTCCAGCACGGTGCCCGGTTCGAATGCCGACTGGCCTTGCACCCGCGCATAGACCGGCGCGAAGTCGATGCGGGCCAGTTCCAGAAGTTCGTCGAGGCTGTCCAGAACGAAATAGGTCTCCTGGAAATCGTCGATGCGGTAGCGCGTGCGCATCACGCGCTCCAACTCGAAGCGCAGCCGATTGGGCGACGGGTCGTCCAGCGAAAACAGGCTTTCAGTGGCCGACGAAGCGATGCCCGCGCCGTAGATGCGCAGCCCATCTTGCTGCTGAACCAGACCGAATTCCACCGTGTACCAGTAGACACGCGCCAGCTTGTCGAGCACGCCAAGGCGCTGCGCACGCAGGCCGCCTTCGCCATAGGCCTGGATGTAGTCGGCGATGGCCGGGTGCATCAACATGGGCACATGGCCGAAGACGTCGTGGAAGACGTCGGGCTCTTCCAGGTAGTCGAGCTGATGCGGCTGGCGGATGAAGTTGCCGGCCGGGAAGCGGCGGTTGGCCAGGTGCTCGAAAAACACCTCGTCGGGCACCAGTCCCGGTACCGCCACCACCTGCCAGCCGGTGCGCTGCATCAGGACGTCGGACAATTGCCGGAAGTCGGGGATCTGGTCGGCGCGTATCGGCAATTCGGCCATGCCGCGCACAAAGGCATCGCAGGCGCGGCCGGGCAGCAAGCGGCTCTGGCGTTCGAACAAGGTGCGCCAGACCGCGTGCTCTGCGGCGCTGTAGTGCGCCCAGTCCTGGTCTATGGTCCAGTCGGCGCAGCCGGCTCGGGGCTTCACGGTTTAGCGCCGTCCACCGTGAGCACGCCGCGGCGCAATTGGTCGCGTTCTATCGACTGGAACAGCGCCTTGAAGTTGCCTTCGCCAAAACCGTCGTCGCCCTTGCGCTGGATGAATTCGAAGAACACCGGGCCCAGCAGGGCCTGCGAGAAGATCTGCAGCAGCAAACGCGGCTTGCCGCCTTCGGTGTTGCCGTCGAGCAAGATGCCACGCGTCTGCAGCGCAGCCACCGGCTGCCCGTGGCCGGGCAGGCGCTCTTCCAGCATCTCGTAGTAGGCGTCATTGGGCGCGGTCATCAAGGGCACGCCGGCCAGCGCCAGGCTGTCGATGGTGGCCAGGATGTCGTCGGTCAACAGCGCCACGTGCTGGATGCCTTCGCCGTTGAACTGCATCAGGAACTCTTCGATCTGGCCCGATCCTTTGCCCGATTCCTCGTTCAGCGGAATGCGGATCTTGCCGTCGGGCGCGGTCATCGCCTTGCTCGTCAGGCCGGTGTATTCGCCCTGGATGTCGAAGTAGCGGATCTCGCGGAAGTTGAACAGCTTCTCGTAGTAGCCGGCCCAGAAGGCCATGCGGCCGCGGTAGACGTTGTGGGTGAGGTGGTCGATCAGCTTCAGGCCGTGGCCCACCGGGTGGCGGTCGACCCCTTCGATGAATTCGAAGTCGATGTCGTAAATGGCCTTGCCTTCATCGAAGCGGTCGATCAGGTACAGCGGCGCGCCGCCTATGCCCTTGATGGCCGGCAGGCGCAATTCCATCGGCCCGGTGGGCATTTCCAGCGGCTGCGCGCCCAGTTCCAGCGCGCGGGCGTAGGCCTTGGGCGCGTTCTTCACGCGGAAGGCCAAACCGCAGGCCGACGGGCCGTGCTCGGCGGCGAAGTAGCCGGCGTAGCTTTTGGGCTCGCGGTTGACGATGAAGTTGATGCCGCCTTGGCGGTACAGCAGCACGTCCTTGGAGCGGTGCTGGGCAACCCGCGTGAAGCCCAACTGCTGGAACAGCGGCTCCAGGGTGTTGGGCGTGGGCGATGCGAATTCGACGAATTCGAATCCCATCAAGCCCATCGGGTTGTCGTAGAGGTCGGTCATCGCAAGTCTCCCCGTGTTCCGTCGTCAGTCGCGCATGCGGTTCCGCGCCTGCGACCCCGAAGCTCACGACTCTAATCAGGCGGTGCCGCGGGGATCGTGCGATTTCGCTTCCAAGGGCCGTCTGCACGCACGATTCGTGTCAGCATATTCGAATGATGGAAGTATTCCCGCTCGACACCTTGGACCAACGCATCGTGTCGAGCCCTGCAAGACAGCGGCCGGCTGTCCTACGAGGAACTCGGCAGCCAAGTCGGTCTGTCGGCTTCGGCCGCGCTGCGCCGCGTGCGCCGGCTGGAAGACGCGGGCGTCATCGCCGGCTATGTGGCGTTGGTCAGTGCCAAGCAGATCGGTCTGGGCTTGACGGCCTACATCAACGTCCGTGTAGAGAAGAACCGGGGCGGCGACAAGCGCAGCCCGATGGACGACTTCGCCGCCGCCGTGCAGACCTGGCCCGAAGTGGTGGAGTGCGTTTCGCTGACCGGCGACATGGACTACCTGCTGCGTGTGGTGGTGGCCGACATGGACCACTACACGCGCTTCGTGATGGACACCTTGCTGAAGCACACCAGCGTGCAGGACTGCCGGACTAGCTTTGTGATGCGCGCGGTGAAGTCGAAGGTGACGTTGGTCTAGGCGTCGGCTGCGCGGCGCTGAACTGGCGGAGGCGGTGAGATTCGAA
>JAYVBO010000521.1:0-2693 GCA_043750435.1 Betaproteobacteria bacterium
TGCAGCAAGGCCAGCGTTTGCAGGTTGGTGCGCTCCAGGCGCAGCAGGCCGCGTTCCAGGCGCTGCAGTTGGTCGCCACGCTGGTCGGCCGCCAGGTCAGCAATCTGCCGGCTCATGCCTTGAAGCTGCTCGTCGTCCAGTTCCAGGCGGTCGCTGTCGATTTCCAGTTCCTGGCCCGCCAGGCCGCCCGGCATGTGCCGCTCGGCGCCGGCCAGGGCCGGCATGGCGCTGGCCGGGCTGTGGTGCGGCACGGTGTTTTCCTGCCGCAGTTCAGCCACGACTTCATTCAGGTCGTCCACCGTCAACTGCGCGCGCCCGGACAGAAAGCCACCCAGCATCATGCGGTCGCAGATGGCGTTGATGCGGCGCGGAATGCCGTCGCTGGCGGCGTACACGCCAGCGATGGCCGCATCGTCAAACAGCCCCGGCTCGGCGTGGCCGGCGCACTTCAGGCGGTGCTCGATGTACTGTCGCGTCTCGTCGGCGTCCAGCGGGCCGATGTGGCAGGTGGCCGCCACGCGCTGGCGGAACTGCTCCATTTCGGGCCGCTGCAGGATTTCGCGGAATTCAGGCTGCCCGACCAGAAAGCTTTGCAGCAGGGCCTGGTTGCCGAACTGGAAGTTGCTGAGCATGCGCAGTTCTTCCACCGCGCGCGGCGTCAGGTTCTGCGCTTCGTCGACGATCAGCAGGCAGCGCTTGCCCTTGCTGGTCTGGCTGATCAGAAAGGCTTCCAGCGTGATCAGCAATTCGCTCTTGGGCACATCCTTGACGCGAAAACCAAAGGCCGCGCCGACCATGCGCAGCGTGTCCTCGGCGCCCAGCTGGGTGGTCACCAAATGGCCGGTGATGACGTTGCTGCCGTTCAGGCCTTCGATCAGTGAACGCAGCACCATGGTCTTGCCGGCACCGATTTCGCCGGTGATGACGATGAAGCCTTCGTTGCGCGAGACCCCGTATTCCAGGTAGGCCTTGGCCCGCCGGTGCTGCTTGCTGGCGAAATAGAAACTGGGGTCGGGGTTGAGCTGGAAAGGCTTGGCGCTCAGACCGTAGAAGGCTTCGTACATGGGCTCTAGAACCGCAGGGTGAGCGAGGCGCTCAGGGCGGATTCGCGGTAGGGGTTGATCGAGCCGTCGAAGGCACTGTAGCGCGCGCTGACGCTGGTACCGACGTACTTGGTGTACTGGTTGGACCAACTCAGGGCCACCGACTTCAACTGGTTGCCGGCTTGCGTGGCCGTGCCTTGGGTGCGCAGCCTGGAGCCCATGAGGTTGAGGTTGGACGTGGGCGTCAAGCGGTAGGCCCAGGTGGTGGTCCAGCCGTCCTGGCGCACGGCCGTGGTGTCGATGCCCTGGCTGGCCGTGTCGAGCCGACGCACGTCAGTGGTGTAGGCCTGCAAGGTGTAAGAGCTGCGCCGGCCGATATAGGTCATCGACAGGTCTTGACGTTGCTGCACCGTGGTGCCCGCACTGGCAAAACCGCCGCCCACGGTGGCGTTGGCATCCAGGTGCAGGGCCAGCAAATTGATGCGCACCTGCTGATCGCGCTCCACGGGGTCGGGGTAGGCCGAAGCCAGCAGGCTGTAGAACAACTGGTACACCGTCGTGGGCTGCCCCACGCCGGTGCCATTGGCCGCATTGCTGGCGTCGCGGCTGCTGGTGTAGCGCACGCTGGAACTGGGGAAGCGGTGTTCCAGCAGCACTTGGTGGGCACGGCCGAAGTAGCGCTCGTCGGCGCTGAAGCTGGCCGTGGTGCGCACCGACGGCGTCCAGCGCAAATCACCACCCCAGTTGCTGTAGGACTTGCTGTAGACGCTGCCGACCGAGGTGGTTTCCTGCCCGCCACGCAAGGAGCCGCTGATTTCCGGGTGCGGCCTGAACAGCAGGCTGACGGTCACCCGCCCGTTGTCGGTGGCTTGCCCGCCGCTGAAAGTTGAGCGTTGCTGGCTGAGCTGCGCGCTCCAACCGAGCAAGGAGCCGGCGCTGCTGGAAGCCAGGCTGAAGTTGACCCCCAGGTTGCGCGAGTCGGGCACCAGCGCCGCCTTGGCATGGTAAGTGTCGGCAGACAGGCCGATCTGGTAAGTGGCCCAACCGGCCACGCTGCCCCGCGCGTAGGGCTTGATTGACAGCTGGCTCACTTCGGTGCGGTTGGCGTTGTTCTGCACCCCGTCCACCGACTGCTGGCCATAGGCCGAAATGGACTGCTGCGCCACCGAGGCGGTGCTGTCCAGGTAGATCCAGCGCTCGACCAGTTCGGCGTTGAGCGCTGCGTTCAGGTTGTTCTGCAGGGTGTCGGCTTGGCCTTGGCCCACCGCCGGGCGGGTGTGGTGAATGGCGTTCAGACCGTAGTTCAGCGTGCCGCGCAAGCGGCCGCTGCCCACCGTCATCTGCACACCCGGGTGGACCTGCAGCACGACATCGTCGCCCTGCCCCGTCGCAGCCGGCAAAGTGCTGTGGACGACGGACACCGAGCTGTCAAAAATGGGGGTCACACGCAGAGCGCCGGCGTTCTGCGCGGCCACCGGCAAGGCGGCCAGGACGGCGCCCGCCGCCCAGGCGGCACGCGCCAGAGCCGCCCGAGTCCGGCAGCCCGTTCCCGCCTGCAGACCGCGTAAGCGCACGACGCTCACGCCTTTTGCTTGGGCTCGGGGCCCGCAGGGAGTGCTGGACGGTCGCCTTCACCTTCGGCGTGGCCGC
>JAYVBO010000522.1:0-2693 GCA_043750435.1 Betaproteobacteria bacterium
TGCAGGCCTTGCAACCGAGTTGGGCGGTGGTGGCCGAAGAGGCTGCCGCGCAGGGCCACACACCCCAAATCGGCCGCCGCTGGTGGCTGGTGGACCCGCTGGACGGCACGCGCGAATTCGTCAGCCGCAACGGCGAATTCACCGTGAACATCGCGCTCATCGAAGACGGCGCGCCGGTGCTGGGCGTGGTCTACGTGCCGGTGCAAGACCTGCTGTATGCCGGCTTGGTGGGGCAGGGCGCCTGGCTGGAAGCACAGGGCGTGCGCCGCGACATCCGCTGCCGGGCCACACCCGAAGCGGGCCCCACGCTGGCCTGCAGCCGTTCGCACGGTGACGAAGCGGCCACCACCGCCTGGTTGAACGGGCGCACGGTGGCGGCCACCATCAAGGCCGGGTCGTCGCTGAAATTCGGCTTGATCGCGGCTGGGCTGGCCGATGTGTACCCGCGCCTGGGGCGCACCATGGAATGGGACACCGCCGCCGGCCACGCCGTGCTGCGCGCCGCCGGTGGCGAGATCCACGACCTGGCCGGCGCGGCCCTGCGCTATGGCAAGCCCGGTTACGAAAACCCGCATTTCGTGGCCAGCGGCCAGTAGTCGCAAACCGGCTCGCCCCGGCGCAGCACGCGGCCCTGGGGGCCGTGGGAAACCCCGGTCGGGCCTTGGGTAGCCGACTCCTAGAATCGACACCGTCTGCCACCTTCGGAAAGCCTGCATGCCGTCCCAACGCCGCACCGCGGATTCCGCCTCGCCCAAGCCCGATGACGCCCAGGAAGCGCCTGCGGCCACGGCCGTGCGCACGCTCAAGAAGTACCCCAACCGGCGCCTCTACGACACCCGCACCAGCAGCTACATCACGCTGGCCGACGTCAAGCTGATGGTGCTGGGCGGCGAGGTCTTTGAGGTGCGCGACGCCAAGACCGGCGAAGACCTGACGCGCAGCATCTTGCTGCAGATCATCCTGGAAGAAGAGTCGGGCGGCATGCCCATGTTCACCGCCCAGACGCTGAGCCAAATCATCCGTTTCTACGGCCACGCCATGCAAGGCGTGATGGGCACCATGCTTGAAAAGAACATGTCGGCCTTCGCTGAATTGCAGACCCAGTTCCTGAACCCCAGCAAGGGCCTCTACGACCCCCAGCATCTCAGCCCCGAGGTGTGGACGCAGTTCATGACCGGCCAGGCCCCCGCCATGCAAGGCATCATGGACAGCTACCTGGCGCAGAGCCGCGGCGTGTTCGAAAAGATGCAGCAGGCCGGCTCGCTCTTTCCGGGCATGCCAGGCTTTCCGGCCAAACCCACCAAGCCCTGAGCCGGGCATGGTGCTGTGGTTCACCGGCTTGTCGGGTGCCGGAAAGTCCACCATCGCCAACTTGGTGCTGGCCAGCTTGTTGGCCGATGGGCGGCGCGCGGTGTTGCTGGACGGCGATGAACTGCGGCGCGGTCTGACCAAGGACCTGGGTTTTTCGGACGCCGACCGCGCCGAAAACGTGCGCCGTGTGGCCGAGGTGGCGCGCCTGATGGCCGATGCCGGGCTGGTGGTGGTGGTCGCCCTGATCTCGCCTTTCCGCGCCGACCGGGCGCTGGCGCGTGGCCTTTTCGCCGCCGGCCAGTTCCTGGAAATCTTCGTCGACACCACGCTGGAAGTGGCCGAAGCGCGCGACGTCAAAGGCTTGTACCGTCGCGCGCGGCAGGGCTTGCTGCCTACCTTCACCGGCATCGGTTCGCCCTATGAGCCGCCGCTGAGCCCTGACATCCGCATCGCCACGGCCAGCATGTCAGCCGAAGCCGCCGCAAAGCGCGTGGTGGCGGCCCTGACACTTTGAATTGGGGCTGCGCTTGCGCGCGGCCCTCATCGCCCTGCATGTCACTCAAAACCCTGAATGGTCAAGGCGCACGGCCTGCAATACCTGTTGGCCGCCACGGTGCTGACCGGTGTGCTGCAGGTGGTGGCCGGCTGGGTGAAGCTGGGCGCCCTGATGCGCTTCGTTTCGCGCTCGGTCGTCACCGGCTTCGTCAACGTGCTGGCGATATTGATCTTCATGGCGCAGCTGCCCGAACTGATCGACAGGGGCTGGCAGGTCTACGCCATGACCGCCGCCGGGCTGGCCATCATCTACGGATTGCCCTACATCACCAAGGCGGTGCCGTCGCCGCTGGTCACCATCGTGATGCTCACCGGCGTGTCCATCTTCATGGGCCTGGACATCCGCACCGTGGGCGACATGGGCGAACTGCCCAACAGCCTGCCGACCTTCTTGCTGCCCGATGTGCCCTTCAACTGAGCCACGCTGCGAGCATCCCAAGAGTTCCAGCTTCGTCATGCTGGCGACGGTTGCGGTCACCGTCTACACCCATGACCTGGCGCGCGGCGTGCTCACCGGCGTGAAGCGCAGCGTGCGCATCGACCTGAGCCATGCCCACCTCTGGGACATCACGGCCGTCAACGCGCTGGACAAGGTGGTGCTGAAGTTCCGTCGCAAGGGCTGCGAGGTCGAAGTGCTGGGGCTGAACCAAGCCAGCGCCACGCTGGTGGACAAGTTTGGCGTGCACGATAAAGACACCGCCGACAACATCCTGAAGGGGCACTGACGCCCAGGGCGCAGGGCCGATGACCCTTCGGTCACTTGCGCCGTTGCAAGACGATCCAGACCAGCAGCGCCACGATGACGACCAGCAGCACCGGTATCCAGA
>JAYVBO010000523.1:0-2684 GCA_043750435.1 Betaproteobacteria bacterium
GGCGCAATCGCCTTCGCGCGGGAAGACCTCGGTCTGCATGAAAGCCGACAGGCGGGCTTGCAGCGCCTGCACCTTGGGGCTGTGGTCGAAGTTCATGGCGCGTGTCTCCTGAAGGCGGGGCTGAACGGTAGTCCTGCTGGCGTGCGATGTCGGTCACGCCCGGGACAGTCCGTCGCCCACCTCTGGCCCCTTCCCTGGTCCAGGCCCGACGTGCGCGGACGTACAGACTGCCCGGCGGCGCCGCCCTAGCCTGCACCATGCGCAACTTCGCCACCCGAAATGCCGCCGCCGTGGGCCTCTGCCTGGGCCTGGGCTTGTCCACGCTGACCGGCTGCACCGGACTGCCCACCGTCGTGCCTGTCCTGGCCACCGAGGCAGCCCTCGCCGGCAGCCCCATGCGGGCGGGCAACCGGGTGCGTCTGCTGCAGGACGGCCCGGCCACCTATGGCGCGATGCTGGCGGCCATCGCTGCCGCGCGCGACCACATCAACATGGAAACCTACATCCTGGACGACGACGCCATTGGCCAGCAGTTCGCGCAGGCCCTGCTGTCCAGGCAGGCGCAGGGCGTGCAGGTCAACCTGATGCATGACAGCGTGGGCACCTTCAACACGCCCAAGGCCTACTTCGACCGGCTGAAAGCGCAAGGCGTACAAGTGCTGGAATTCAACCCGCTGAACCCGCTGCAGTCGCGCAGCGATTGGGCGGTGAACCAACGCGACCACCGCAAGCTGCTGATCGTCGACGGCCGCATTGCCTTCCTGGGCGGCATCAACATCAGCAGCGTGTATTCGGGCGGCTCCTCCGGCAAGGCCAGCCGGCGGCTTGCGGCGCCAGCGCCCGATGCCGCGCTGGCCTGGCGCGACACCGACCTGGAACTGCGCGGGCCCGTGGTGGCCGATTTCCAGAAACTCTTTCTGCAGGCCTGGCAGGCTCAGCAAGGCGAGTCGTTGAAGCCGCTGGCCTACTTCCCCCCACTGCAGCGCGAGGGCGACCAGCGGGTTCGCGCCATCGGCAGCTCGCCCGACGACGCCGTCGGCCTGATCTACGCCACGCTGATGGCGGCCATTGCCGATGCCAAAACCAGCATCTGCCTGACCAACGCCTATTTCGTGCCCGACCCGCAACTGCTGATGGCGCTGGAAGCCGCCGTGGCGCGCGGCGTGGACGTGCAGCTGATACTGCCTGCCCGCACCGACAGCTGGCTGGTCTTTCACGCCGGCCGCAGCCACTACGCGCGGCTGTTGCAGGCCGGGGTGAAGATCCACGAGCGGCGTGGCGTCATCCTGCACTCGAAGACCGCGCTGATCGACGGCGTCTGGGCCACGGTGGGTTCGACCAACCTCGACTGGCGCAGCTTCGTGCACAACCACGAAGTCAACGCCGTCATGCTGGGCGCCGACTTTGGGGCCCAGTTGCAGCGCCTGATCGACCGCGATCTGGCGCAGTCCGACGCCATCACGCCGGCGGCCTGGGCGCAGCGCCCGCTGGGGCAGCGCCTGCAGGAATGGTTCTCAAGGCTCTGGGCGTATTGGCTCTGAGGCTGGCGCCGAGGGCGGCCGGACGGCCGCAACCGCTGCGGCAGGCATCGCCTTGGGCCGCAATGGCATAGGTGGGATTACGCTGGCCGAGCGGCCCGGACCGTGGCGCAATCCCAGGTCGGCATCTTGCCCGAGGCCACCCCTTGCACCCATGCCGCACATCCCCGCTTCACCCGCGCTGGCCCGCTTCCGCGTCATCGACCTGACCCAAGTGCGCGCCGGCCCCACCTGCTGCCGGCAGCTGGCCGACTGGGGCGCCGACGTCATCCAGGTGCAGATGCCCGAACACATGCGCGGCGACGACACGCTGGGCGGGCAAGACGGCAGCGACTACCAGTACACCCACCGCAACAAGCGCAGCGTCACGCTGAACCTGAAGGAGCCCGAGGGCATCGCCACGCTGAAGCGGCTGATCGCCACGGCCGACGTGGTGGTCGAGAACTTCCGCCCCGATGTGAAGTTCCGTCTGGGCATCGACTACGAAACGCTGGCGGCCGACCAGCCGGCGCTCATCTACGCCAGCATCTCGGGCTTCAGACAAGACGGCCCGCTGGCCGAACGCCCCGGCTTCGACCAGATTGCGCAGGGCCTGAGCGGGCTGATGTCGGTCACCGGCCTGCCCGGCCAGGGCCCCGTGCGCGTGGGCATCCCCATTGCGGATTTGTGCGCCGGCATCTTCGCGGCGCAGGGGGTTTTGGTGGCGCTGCTGGAACGCGAAGTGTCGGGGCGCGGCCAGTGGGTGCAGACCTCACTGCTGCAGGCCATGGTCACGATGATGGACTTCCAGACCGCGCGCTGGTTGATCGACGGCGAGGTGGCCGGCCAGGCCGGCAACTACCACCCGACCAGCATCCCCACGGGCGTTTACAGGGCGCGCGACGGCTACATGAATATCGCCGTCTTCGGCAGCAAGATCTGGGAACGCTTCTGCACCACGCTGGGCGCGCCGGAATGGATCACCGACCCGCGGTATTCGGCCAAGGCCGGCCGCAGCGTGAACCGCGACACGCTGAACGCCGCCATCAACGAAAGGCTGGCGCTGCAAGACCGGGACTACTGGATCGAACGCTTCAACGCCGACGGCGTGGCCTGCGGCCACATCAACGACGTGCGCGAAATGCTGCAGGAGCCGCAGGTCGAACA
>JAYVBO010000524.1:0-2681 GCA_043750435.1 Betaproteobacteria bacterium
TCGGTGCAGGCCTACAACACGCAGGCCGAGCTGGACCTGCTGGTGGATGCCCTGGCGGCGGCGGGGGTTTGAATTTTCAGCGCGGCTTGCGCTTGGCCGCAGGCCGTGAAGCCGGTGCCGCAGGCGCGGCGGCCTTGGCCGGCTTGGCACCCGTCACACGCGGCGGCAGGCCGGTGTGCTGCGTCAGGATGCGGCCCTGCGTGACCGTGGAGGTGCGCACGCCGGCCGGCGTGCTGTTCTTGCGCCGCGCACTGACGTAGCCGTCACCGCCCGCTGGCTGGTAGGTGGGGATGAGCTGGTGCTTGCCGTTGCCGATGAGGTCTGCGCGGCCCATGAATTTCAGCGCCTCGCGCAGCAGCGGCCAGTTCGCCGGGTCGTGCCAGCGCAAGAAGGCCTTGTGCAGGCGGCGGCGCTTGTCGCCGCGCACGATGTCGACCTTTTCAGCGCGCGCATCCGGCCCTTCCAGCTCGCGGCTGATGCCCTTCAGCGGGTTCAGATTCGTGTGGTACATCGCTGTGGCCGTGGCCATCGGTGACGGATAGAAAGTCTGCACCTGGTCGGCCTTGAAGCCATTGCGCTTCAACCAGATGGCGAGGTTCATCATGTCCTCGTCTTTGGTGCCCGGGTGGGCGGCGATGAAGTACGGGATCAGGTACTGCTTCTTGCCCGCCTCAGCGCTGTACTGGTCGAACATCTTCTTGAAGCGGTCGTAGCTGCCGATGCCGGGCTTCATCATCTTGGAAAGCGGCCCGCCTTCGGTGTGCTCGGGCGCGATCTTCAAGTAGCCGCCCACGTGATGGGTGACCAGTTCGCGCACGTACTCGGGGCTCTGCACGGCCAGGTCGTAGCGCAGGCCGCTGCTGATCAAGATTTTTTTTACGCCGCGCAACGAACGCGCACGGCGGTACATCTTCACCAGCGGCGCGTGGTCGGTGTTCAGGTTGGGGCAGATGCCCGGGTAGACGCAGCTGGGCTTGCGGCAGGCGGCTTCAATCTCGGTGCTCTTGCAGCCGATGCGCCACATGTTGGCGGTGGGCCCACCCAGGTCGCTGATAACGCCGGTAAAGCCTTTGACCTTGTCGCGGATTTCTTCGATCTCGCGGATCACGCTGTCTTCGCTGCGGCTCTGGATGATGCGGCCCTCGTGTTCGGTGATCGAACAGAAGGTGCAGCCGCCGAAACAGCCGCGCATGATGTTCACGCTGAAGCGGATCATTTCCCAGGCCGGGATCTTGGTCGCGTGGTCGTGGCTGCCGTTCTCGTCGGCGTAGCGCGGGTGCGGGCTGCGGGCGTAGTGCAGGTCGAAGACGTGGTCCATCTCGGCCGTGGTCAGCGGGATGGGCGGTGGGGTGATCCACAAATCACGTTCACCATGCGCCTGCACCAGCGCCCGCGCATTGCCGGGGTTGGTTTCCAGGTGCAGCACGCGGTTGGCGTGGGCGTAGAGCACGGCGTCGCTCTTGACCTGCTCGTAGGCCGGCAGGCGGATCACCGTCTTGCCGCGCTCGGGCATCTTCACCGCGCCGGTCTTGCGGGTGGCCGGCATCGCAATCGTCGCCACGGCCGGCGCGGCCAGTGAGCCTGGCGCTGCGGGGGCGGTGCCGCCCTCGGCCTTCGCGCAGGTCTCGCCCTGCGAGGCCGCCGCTTCTTCGGTCGTCAGGTAGGGGTTGATGTGCGCGTCGATGCGCCCCGGCCTGTCCACGTCGGTGCTGTCGATGGCCGAATAGCCTTGCGGCGCCAGCCCGGGCGCGGTCTTGACCATGAAGGCGGTGCCGCGGATGTCGGTCAGCGTTTCGACGGCCTCGCGCGCGGCCAGGCGGTGGGCCACTTCGATGATGGCGCGCTCAGCGTTTCCGTAGAGCAGCAGGTCGGCCTTGCTGTCGACCAGGATGCTGCGGCGTACCTTGTCCTGCCAGTAGTCGTAGTGCGCAATGCGGCGCAAGCTGGCTTCGATGCCGCCGATGATCACCGGCACGTCAGCCCAGGCTTCCTTGCAGCGCTGGGTGTAGACCAGCGTGGCGCGGTCGGGCCGCTGGCCACCGCCGCCGCCCGGCGTGTAGGCGTCGTCGCTGCGAATTTTGCGGTCCGCCGTGTAGCGGTTGATCATCGAATCCATGTTGCCGGCGGCCACGCCGAAGAACAGATTCGGTTTGCCCAGCGCCTTGAAGGCATCGGCGCTTTGCCAGTCGGGCTGGGCGATGATGCCCACGCGAAAGCCCTGGTTCTCGAGCACGCGGCCGATCACCGCCATGCCGAAGCTGGGGTGGTCCACATAGGCGTCGCCGGTGACGATGATGACGTCGCAGCTGTCCCAGCCCAGCTGGTCCATCTCGGCACGGCTCGTCGGCAGGTAAGGCGCCACACCGAAGCGCTTGGCCCAGTAAGGGCGGTAGCTGGTGATGGGCTTGGGCGGCTTGGGGCCTGCCGCCGAACGGGCTGGCGCCTGGGGAGCCGAGAGAGGGGCGATGACGGACACGGCGCGGAGGGCTTTGCTGCCAGCGGTGCCGGCGAAGCCGCGATTGTCGGGGCTGCGCGCCGCGCGCGTGCAGGCAAGGCCATGCCGCCAACGTGACGGGCTGGGCAAGCACCTGCGCAAGCGACCTCAAGCCCGCGTGGCAGCCGCCGATAGTGGGCTGATGCAAAGCCTCTTCTTCTGGATCGCCTTCGGGCTGGGCTCACTC
>JAYVBO010000525.1:0-2680 GCA_043750435.1 Betaproteobacteria bacterium
AGGTCGCCGGTCTTGAAAAAGCCGTCGGCGGTGAAGCTCTCGGCCGTCAGTTCGGGCTCTTGGTAGTAGCCCTGCATCTGCCCCGGCGACTTGACCAGGATCTCGCCGTCGTCGGCCAGCCGCGCCTGCACGCCGGGGTTGGGGCGGCCGACGCGGCCCGGCGCGTGGGCTTGCGCGGTGGAGCTGTGTGAATAGGCGAAGTCCTCGGTCATCGCGTAGCCGTCGTAGAGTGCCAGGCCCAGGCGGCTGTACCAGCGCATCAGTGCCGGCGGCATGGGGGCCGACCCCGTGCCGGCGCGCACCACGGCGTCCAGGCCCAGGCTGGCCAGCACCTGCTTGCCGACGGGGCCAGCCGTTGCCGGGTTGTCCAGCATGGCGTCCAGTTGTGCCGCCGGCATGCGCGCCAGCACGCCTTGCTGGAACTTGGTGTACAGCCGGGGCACCGAGACAAACACCGTGGGCCGCGCGCGCTTCAGGTCGTCCATGAAGGTGGCCAGCGTGTCGGTGAAATAGAGGTGGCCGCGGCCGCTCAGCAGCGCAGGGCATTCGACCCAGGCGCGTTCGAAGCAATGCGCCAGCGGCAGGTAGGACAAGACCCGGTGCGCAACCAGAACGCCGCCGTCTTGCTCGAGGCCGTAGTCGACGATGCCTTGCGTGGCCGCTGTCACTGCGCCGAAGGTCTGCATCACGCCCTTGGGCTGACCGGTGGAACCCGAGGTGTAAAGCAGCATGGCCAGTTCATCGGCCGTGCGCGCCGGCCGCCCGGGCATCGGCGCGGTGCGCGCCACGATGGCCGCCCAGCTGTCGCAGTGCGCAAGGTGGGCGGCCGCGCCGGCCGGCGCCAGCGGCAGCGTGATGCAGGGCAGCCCGGCCGGCACGGCGGCCTGCTGGGTGGCCCAGTCGTCGAGCTTGCCGATGAACAGCAGCTTGGCCGCGCAGTGCTGCAGCACGTAGCGCACGTTCTCGGCCGTCTCGGTGGGGAAGATGGCCACCGTGGTGCCGCCTGCCATCCAGATGGCCAATTCGGCGAGGATGAAGTGGGCGCTGTTTTTGGCCAGCATGGCCACCATGTCGCCCGGCTGCAGACCGCTTTCCTTCAGGTGCGCCGCCATGCGCCGCGCTTCGTCCAGCGCCTGGCCCCAGCTGATGTCGACGACCTGGCCGCCGCCCACAGGCTGGGTCAGGAAGACGCGCTCAGGCTGCGCCGCTTCGTGGTCGTAGACATGGTCCAGGATGGTCTTGGTGGCGGTCACGGTGGTCTTCCCTTGCGGTGGTGGATGGGGCCGGCCCAGTCGGAGCCCTGGGTCCGAGTGTTCCAGCGTCCTGCCAGCGGCGACACGGGGTCTATCCCGGGGCTTGCTGCCAGAATCAATCGCATGCCCGAAACCCCGCCCCTGCCCGCCAGCATCGATGAAACCGCCGCCCGCCTGCTGGCGCTGAACTACGTGCCCGAACGGGCGCTGGCCACCACCGTCTTCCTGGCACTGAAGCTGCAGCGCCCGCTGTTTCTGGAAGGCGAACCCGGCACCGGCAAGACCGAGATTGCCAAGACCCTGGCGGCCATGCTGGGCCGGCCGCTGATACGCCTGCAATGCCACGAAGGCCTGGACTTGGCCGGCGCCGCCTACGAATGGAATTACGCGCGGCAGATGCTGGAAATACGACTGGCCGAAGCCGAAGGAAAAGGCCGCAGCGCGCTGGCCGATGAGCTCTTCAGCGACCGTTTCCTGATCCGCCGCGCGCTGCTGCAGGCCATAGACCCGGCGCAGCCGGTGCCCCCGGTCTTGCTGATCGACGAACTCGACCGCGCTGACGAACCTTTCGAAGCCTTTCTGCTGGAATTGCTGAGCGACTTCCAGATCACCATCCCCGAATACGGCACGGTGAAGGCGGTGCAGCCGCCCATCGTGGTGCTGACCAGCAACCGCACGCGCGAGATCCACGACGCCGTGAAACGCCGCTGCCTCTACCATTGGGTGGGCTTTCCGGACGCCGCGCGCGAGGCCGAAATCCTGGCCCGTCGCGTGCCGGGAGCACCGGCGCAACTGTCGGCCGAGATCGTGGCCTTCGTGCAGCGGCTGCGCGGCATCGAGCTGTACAAATCACCCGGCATCGCCGAGACCATCGAGTGGACCCGCGCGCTGATGGCGCTGGACGCGCAAGCGCTGAACCCCGAGACCCTGAACGACACCTTGGGCGTGCTGCTGAAGTACCAGGACGACATCGCCAAGGCGCAAGCCTGGGTGCAGCGCGACAGCGCGCCGTCGGGCCAGGCGGCCGCGACGGACCGGGCCAGCCTTGGCTGAAAGCCAGCCAGCGCCGGCTGCCCAGGCGCTGCCGGGCCACCTGGCCGACCAGGTGATGCACTTCGGCCGCCTGCTGCGGCGGGCCGGCATGCCCCTGCCCACCGAGCGCATCTTGCTGGCCCTGACCGCGCTGCCGTTGGCCGGCCTGGCGTCGCGGCGCGACTTCCACGACACCCTGGCCGCCTGCCTGCTGGACCGCGTGGAACACCGCGAACTGTTCGACCAGGCCTTTGAGTTGTTCTGGCACAGCCCCAACAGTGCTGGCAGCGCCTTGGCCCTGCCGCTGCCCAGCGCGCAGACCGACGCCGGCCCACCGCCCGCACCCGCCAACCGGCGCCTGGGTGTAGCGCTGTTCCCGCAGCAGCTGAATCAGC
>JAYVBO010000526.1:0-2679 GCA_043750435.1 Betaproteobacteria bacterium
GCTGGCCGGCTGGACGGACAACGCGCCCGCCTGGCTGTGGTTCGCTGCGGCCGCGATCTGGATCGCCGGCGGCGCGTTGGCCCTGCAACGTGGGACCGAGGCCTGGAAACACCTGCCGCAGGTGGGCCGCCTGACGCTGGGTTTGATCGCCATCTGGCTGGCCTGGCTGGCCATCGCCCAGGCCCGCGCCATCGGCATCAATTTCATGCTGTCGGTGCTGTGCCTGGTCTGGATGGCCGACGTCGCGGCCTACTTCGGCGGCAAGGCTTTCGGCCGCCGCAAGCTGGCCCTGTCCATCAGCCCCGGCAAGAGCTGGGAAGGCGTTTGGTCGGGCATGGCGGGCGTGCTGTTGCTGTCGCTGTTCTGGGTCTGGCTGGACAACCATGCGCCGGTTGACGGACCCAGCCTGTACACCCGCCTCTACACCGCCTTGGGGCCGATGGCCCTGGCGCCGGCCTTGTTGGCGCTGTGCGGCCTGAGCGTCGTCGGTGACCTGATGGAGTCGCTGGTGAAGCGTGCTGCCGGCGCCAAGGACAGCAGCCAGCTGCTGCCCGGCCACGGCGGGGTGCTGGACCGCGTCGATGCTTTGCTGCCGGTGCTGCCGGCCGCGCTGGCCTTGATCGCCCTGGGTGCGGCGCGATGACGGCCGTGCAACGGCTGGCCATCCTGGGCTCGACCGGTTCGGTGGGCAGCAGCACGCTGGACGTGGTGGCACGCCACCCCGAGCGCTTCGAAGTCATCGGCTTGACGGCCTACCAGCGCACCGATGTGCTCATCGAACAATGCCGTCGCTACAAGCCGCGCCGCGTGGTGCTGCCCGACGCCACCCGCGCCGCCACGGTGCGCGCGGCGCTGGCTGAGCTGGGTGTGCGCACTGAGGTCTTCAGCGGAGCCCAGGCGCTGCGCGACTTGGCTGCGGCAGATGACGTGGACAGCGTGATGGCGGCCATCGTCGGTGCCGCCGGCCTGCCGCCCTGCATGGCCGCCGCGCGCGCCGGCAAGCGTTTGCTGCTGGCCAACAAAGAGGCCCTGGTGGTGGGCGGCGCGCTCTTCATGCGCGCCGTGCACGAGGGCGGCGCCACGCTGCTGCCCATCGACAGCGAACACTCGGCCATCTTCCAATGCCTGCCCGAAGACAGCCGCAGCTGGAGCGCCCGCATCGATCACATCGTGCTCACGGCCAGCGGTGGCCCCTTCCGCCAGCGTGACCCGGCGACGTTGTGCGACGTCACACCTGAACAGGCCGTGGCCCATCCGAACTGGGTGATGGGCCGCAAGATATCGGTTGATTCGGCCACCATGATGAACAAGGCGCTCGAAGTCATCGAAGCGCGCTGGTTGTTCAACCTGACCCCCGAGCAAATCAAGGTCGTGATCCATCCCCAAAGCATCATTCACTCGATGGTCGTTTGCCGTGACGGTTCGGTGCTGGCCCAGTTGGGCACGCCGGATATGAAGGTGCCGATCGCCTATGGGCTCTCGTTCCCCGAGCGCATCGAATCGGGCGCGCCGCGCCTGGACTTCCTGGCGCTGCAGTCGCTGAGCTTCGAGCCGCCCGACCCGCTGCGCTTTCCGGGCCTGCAACTGGCCTGGGACGCGCTGGCCGCACCGGCCGGCACAACCGCCGTGCTGAACGCAGCCAATGAAGTGGCGGTGTCGGCTTTCCTGGATCGTCGCATCGGTTTCATGGACATCCACCGCGTCAACCTGCGCACCGTTGAAAGCCTGGAGCCGCAACTGTCCCCCGACCACACCCTGGACGACCTGATCGATCTGGACCAGCGCGCACGCGCTGCCGCGCAGCAGGCGATGACGGGGCTGGCCGCGTGATCACCACGGTGCTGGCCTTTCTGTTCACGCTGGGCGTGCTGGTGGTGATCCACGAGTACGGCCATTACCGCGTGGCCGTGGCCTGTGGCGTCAAGGTGCTGCGCTTTTCCGTTGGCTTCGGCCGTGTGCTGTGGCGCCGCCAGAGTGGGCCTGATGCCACCGAATTTGTCCTCTGCGCCTTGCCGCTGGGCGGCTATGTGCGCATGCTGGACGAGCGCGAAGGCGTGGTCGATCCGGCCGACCTGAACCGTACTTTCAACCGCAAGCCCTTGCTCAGCCGTGCCGCCATCGTGGCCGCCGGGCCGGTGGCCAACTTGCTGCTGGCCGTGCTGCTTTACGCCGCCGCGCATTGGATAGGCATCGCCGAACCCCAGGCCGTGCTCGGCGCGCCGGTGGCCGGCAGCTTGGCCGAGCGCGCCGGCCTGCGCAGCGGCGACTGGGTCAAGGCGGTGGCGGCGTCGCCCGAAGATTGGCAGGAGGTGCAGTCGCTGGTTGATCTGCGCTGGCAGGTCACCCAGTCGGCGCTGCACGGCCGCAGCCTGCAATTGCAGGTCACCGACCGCGATGGCCGCGCCGCGCGCACCTTGACGCTGGACCTGTCCGGCCTGGGCAACGCCGAGGTCGACGCCGCGATGGCCCGCAAGATCGGCCTGGGCAGCGCCTACAGCGAACCGGTGCTGGGCGATGTCAAGGCTGGCGGCCCGGGCGCGCAGGCCGGCCTGTTGAAGGGCGACCGCGTGATCAGTGTCGACGGCAACGCCGTGGCCGACGCGCAGGGCCTGCGCGAGCGCATCCGCGCCAGCGTGCGGGACGGCAAAGCCGCCACACAGCAGTGGGTGGTCGAACGCG
>JAYVBO010000527.1:0-2678 GCA_043750435.1 Betaproteobacteria bacterium
GCCCAGGGCCTTTTCTTCGATGGTGGTCAGGCCGCCGGCGATGTTGCCCTTGGTCGGCTGGCTGTCGGCCAGGTCGCTGGTCTTGTGGCGGTTGATGACCTCTTGGTAGCGGTCGAACATCTTCATGAAGTCGGTGCGGATCTGATCGGTCGCGCAACGGGCGGCCACGATGTGCTCGCCGCCAGTCAGTTCGGTGGTTTCACCGAAGCACAGTGTCGCGCCCAGCGGGTGCAGGCGGTCGAACGCGCTGCCCACGGTGGGGTTGGCGCCGCAACCGCTGGTGGTGTCGCTTTCGCCGCACTTGGTGCTGACCCACAGATCGGAGATCGGGCACTCTTCGCGCTGCTTCTCGCTGGCCCACTGCACGTATTCACGCGCGGCCTTGCTGGCGCGCATGATGGTGTCGTGGTCGCCGTGCAATTCGATACCGTAGCCCACGACAGGCTTGCCGGTGGCCTTGATGCCATCGACCACTTTTTGCGTCCAACCGTCTTCGATGCCGATGACGACAACCGCCGCCACGTTGGGGTTGCAGCCCGCGCCGATCAAGGTGCTGAAGTGCAGGTCCAGGTCGGCGCCGAACTGCAAGCGGCCGTAGGGGTGCGGTATGGCCATCACGCCCTTGATGTTGTGCGCCACGGCCTCAGCCGCCGCGTTGGACAGGTCGTCCAGCGGCAGGATGATGACGTGGTTGCGCACGCCCACACGGCCGTTTTCGCGGCGGTAGCCCATGAAGGTGGTGTTCTTGTCAACGATGCTCATGGCTGTAGTCCTTACCAACGTTTTGTCTTGATGTTGTGAACGTGGGCGTGTTCGCCCGCCTGTATGGGCGCCACCACTTTGCCCATGTCGATGCCGTACTTGACGACGGTGTCGCCGACAGCCATGTTCTTCAGCGCAACCTTGTGGCCGATGGGGATGTCTTGCCGCGCGTCGACGGCAATCATCTTGTCCTCGTCCATGATCCAGCCGGTCAAAGCCATGCCGGCTTTCACGCCTTCCACCACCACCACCGCCACGCTGTCGTGGGCGTCGTGCAATACAAAGTGAATCATCCTTCGCTCCTGTTCGGACCGCCCGGAATTTCAGGCGGTGCGGCAGTATTGAGGCGGAAAATCCGCACGTCAATCAGGTCATCTATATGACATGGATGAGAAAGGTTTTGGCTGCCTAGAATCGGCCATGCTTACCGCCCGCAGTTCATCTTCACCCCGACCCGACGGCCTGAAAACCATAGCCCCCGATGGCTCGGGTATGCCCTTGTTCCGCGCCGTCAAGCGCGCGCTGCTGCAGGCCATGGCCGATGGCGCCGTGGCCCCTGGCGACGCGCTGCCCAGCGAACTGGAGCTGTCCCGTGGCTACGGCGTTTCCGTGGGCACGCTGCGCCGCGCCGTGGACGACCTGGTGGCCGAACACATCCTGGTGCGCCGCCAGGGCCGCGGCACTTTCGTGGCCATGCACACCACCGACCGTTTCCTGTTCCAGTTCTTCCACGTTGAACGCTGCGACGGCCTGCGCGAAGCACCCGCAGTTGAACTGGTGTCTTTTGAGCGCACCCGGCTTGACGATGAAGCGGCTGAAGCGCTGGAGCTGAAAGCCGGCGAGCCGGCGCTGCAGATCGAGAACCGTTTGCGCCTGCAAGGCAAGCCGGTGGTGCACGACAAATTGGTGCTGCCGGCCAAGCTGTTTCGTGGCCTGACCGAGAAGCGCCTGCTGGAGCGCACCAGCACCATTTATCACCTCTACCAGACCGAGTTCGGCATCAGCGTCGTGCGGGCCCACGAACGGCTGCGCGCGGTGGGCGCCGACCGCGCCGCTGCGCGGGTGCTGGGCGTGCCGGTGGGCCAGCCCGTGCTGCAGGTGCGCCGCGTGGCGTTGGGCCTGGGCGGGCAACCGGTGGAGTGGCGGGTCAGCACCGTGGTGACCGCGCAGCACGACTACGTGAACCTGCTGTCGAGGCCGGCATGAGGCGGGCCTACGCCGTCCTGGCGCTGACCCCGGGCTTGCTGGCCGCCGGTGCGCTGGGCGTGGCGGCCACGTTGGTGGCGGCTTTGCAAGGCGGGCCGCAAATGCTCTACGCCCTGTTCTTCGGCGTGGCCCTGAACCCGCTGGCCAGCGCGCCGCGCACCAAGGCCGGCGTTGAATTCGGCGCCCGCAATGTGCTGCGCCTGGGTGTCGGGCTGCTGGGCGCGCGCATCACCGGTGAGCAGATCGTGGCGCTGGGCTGGCAGACCGCCGGTGTGGTGGTGCTGGCGGTGGCCAGCACCCTGGCGGTGGCCTTGCTGCTGGGCCGGCGCCTGGGTCTGGGCCGGGCGCGCAGCGTGCTGGCCGGCGGTGCGGTGGCCATCTGTGGCGCTTCAGCGGCACTGGCCATTTCGGCGGTGCTGCCGCGTGAAAAAGACGGCGACCGCTACACCCTGGTGGTGGTGGTGGCCGTGACGCTGCTGTCCACCGTGGCCATGGTGATGTACCCGCTGGTCGTGCGCTGGCTGCATCTGCCGCCGGCGCTGGGCGGCCTGTTCCTGGGCGGCACCATCCACGACGTGGCGCAGGTGGTGGGCGCCGGCTACACCATAGACCCGGCCACCGGCGACGCCGCCACCATCGTCAAGCTCTTCCGCGTGACCTTGCTGACCGTGGTGGTGGCGGCCGTGTCCATGGCCTTCCGTGCCGAACGC
>JAYVBO010000528.1:0-6234 GCA_043750435.1 Betaproteobacteria bacterium
CGACTGTCGGCAAGCCTGCGACCGAAGCCTTCACATTGGCCCATGGCATCTACCTGGACGAATTCGTGTCCGGTGCACTGGTCGAAGACAACTCCGTCAGCGACACCGACACGGGCATCCTGCTCCACGTCTCTTCGCACAACACCGTGCGCGGCAACCGGCTCTATGGCAACCGACGCAGCCAGATTTGGCTGCAGGCCCGAGGCGACGAGGCGCTCGGCGGCGGCGATATGGTCGACAACACGGTGGTCGACAACCAGATCGCGCCGCTGCGTCCCGGCGCGGCGGGGATCGTGCTCGAGACGCGGTACGCGAACACGGCCGCTTTCGGCACCATAGACCGCAACCGCTATTTCGATGGCCTGGCCCCCATTGCCGTGCGCGTCAGCACGTCAGGTGGTGTTCGCGAATTCACCTTCGCCCAATGGCAACGCGGCACTGAGAGCAATTTGCCGTTGGGGCGCGACGCGCAAGGGGCGGCCACCAGCGCGGCGCATTACACGACCTTCAGGGTGACAGGCGATAACGCGGTGCCGAACAGCGGCTTGGTGACCAACGCCGCAGGTTGGACCAGCTGGGCGCAGTCGCCAAACAGCGGTGACCGGTTCGTCCACGAGGCCTGTCCGGCGGGCATGTGCCTGCGTTACGTTGCAGGCAATGCCCTCGGTGCCGTGCTGTCGCCCAACTTCTCGATCCAACGTGGGCAGTGGTACCGGCTGTCGGTCGACCTGGCGGCCGGCCAAGACGGGCAGCCGGTGGAATTGGTGGTCCGCCGCGGTGGCGGCGCAGCCAATGGTTACGAAGGCCTGAGCGACCGCGGCTTCACCGTAACGGCTGGGCGAAGCTGGCAGCGTTACAGCCAGGTCTTCCAGGCCACGCAGACGATCAACTTTCATGATCCCCTCACGGGAGACTTGGGCGCTCGGGTCGACGTGACACCGATACAGGCCGGCAAGAGCATCAGCCTGGCCAACATGGAGTTGGTGCCGATCACGCCCGATGCGGCGGCGCTGGCCATCACGATGTTGTCCAACCCCAGTGCCAACGCAGTGGCACAGAGCTGCCCTTTTGCAGCCGCCCAGGTAGCCCTCTGCACCAAGCTCCGGCGCCTGAGCGACGACGCATGGATGGGCTGGCCCTACAGCCTGCCCGACCACAGCGCCGTGATCCTTTACTCGCAGGAGGCCAACCTCATCGACAGCGATGGCGATGGCATTGCGGATGTGCAGGACCTGTGCCCTGGCACGCCAGCCGACATGGCGGTCAATGCAAAGGGCTGTCCACTGACCTTGCGCTGATCTTGCGCTGATCTTGCGCTGACCGGATTCGGCCAGCACAGACGGTTTTCGTGCCGCCGCCCTCAACCCTGGGTGGCCGGCGCCGCATCCGCATCAAGCAGCGCCGCCTGCACCGCTTCGATCATGCGGTGCAGCGCCACCACCTGCTCATCGCCCAGCCGCTGGTTCAGCGCCAGTTGCGCGCGCTTCCAGTGGGCCCGCGCTTCGGCGTGCTTGGCCCGGCCTGCGGCGGTGACGGAGATGGACCGTGAACGTGCGTCGACGCCCGGCCCTTGCGCGCACCAGCCCTGCTCGACGAGCGGGCGCAGGTTGCGCGTCAGCGTCGACGCATCCAGGCCCATTTGCGTGGCCAGTTCCTTGGGCGCCACCGGCCCCAGCGCCACCACATGCGACAGCAGTGAGTACTGCGTGGTCTTCAGCCCGGTGCGCGCCAGTTGGGCGTCGTACAGGCGGGCCACGCTGCGCAGCAACTGCCGCAGCTTGAAGTTGGTGCAGCCCTGGGGTTGGGCCGTGGAACTGGCGCTGACGGGAGCAGTGGTGGCGGCGCGCGCAGGTTTCGTCTTCATGGGATACTTTACTTGTACCTGCAATCATTGCATATGCAGGCAAATTGAATGCGAGGTTAGCACCCGTGAAGCCCGACGCCAACCCGCTGCTCAGTGGGCCCATCCTGCCCACGCTGATGCGCTTCGCGCTGCCCAATATGGCGGCCATGCTGGCCACGGCGCTGGCCACCATCGCCGAAACCGGCTTCGTCGGCAGCATGGGGGTGGACTCGCTGGCCGGCATGGCGCTGGTCTTCCCGATGGTGATGCTGCAGCAGATGCTGTCGGCCGGCGCCATGGGCGGCGGCGTGTCGTCGGCCGTCAGCCGCGCGCTGGGTGCCGGTGACACCGCGCGCGCCAACGCGCTGGCCGTGCACGCGATGTGGATAGGCTTGGCGGTGGGCGCTGTCAGCACGGGGTTGATGTTGCTTTTCGGGCCCGCGCTGTACGCCGCCCTGGGTGGACGCGGCGCGGCGCTGGCGCAGGCCGTGGCCTATTCCGACGTGGCCTTTCTGGGCGCGACGGGCATGTGGCTGCTGAACACTTTTGCCTCGGTGATACGCGGCAGCGGCAATATGCGCGTGCCCTCGGCCACGCTGCTGGCAGTGGCCGTGACGCAGGTGCTGGTGGGCGGTGCCTTCGGCCTGGGCTGGCTGGGCTTGCCGCGCGGCGGCATGGCTGGTGTGGCGCTGGGCCAGGTGGTGGCCTACGCGGGTGGCGCGCTGTTCTTGTTCAGCTACCTGCGCTCGGGCCGCGCGCGGCTGACGATGGCGGTGGGCGCCACGCGGCTGCAGGCCGAACTGCTGCGCGACATCCTGCGCGTCGGCGCACTGGCCAGCTTGTCACCCTTCCAGACCGTGCTGACCATACTGGTCCTGACCCGCCTGGTGGCACGCTTCGGCACCGACGCGCTGGCCGGCTACGGCATCGGCACGCGCTTGGAATTCCTGCTGATACCGCTGGCCTTTGCGGTGGGCGTGGCCTCGGTGCCGCTGGTGGGCATGGCCATAGGCGCCGGGCACATCGAACGGGCGCGGCGCGTGGCCTGGGTGTCGGCCTCGGTGACCTTCCTCGGGCTCAGCGTGCTGGGCCTGCTGCTGGCACTGCAGCCCGATGTCTGGACCGGCCTGTTCACCCGTGACGCCGCCGTACTGAGCGCGGCCGCCACCTATTTCCACTGGGCCGGGCCGGGCTACGGCCTGTTCGGCCTGGGCCTGTGCCTGTACTTCTCTTCGCTGGGCGCGGGCCACGCCGGCGGGCCAGTGCTGGCCGGCACGGTGCGCCTGCTGGTGGTGGCGCTGGGCGGCTGGGCCTTGGCCGAGACCCAGACCGACACCTGGACCATCTTCGCGCTGGCCGGCGGCGGCATGATGGCCTACGGCCTGGCGATGGCCGGGCTGGTGCACCGCGCGAACTGGGGGCCGAAGCCGGCTTGAACGCTGCGCCGCTCAGGTGGCCGGCAGTTCCGCCCGGCGCGGCAGGTCAGCGCCCCGCCGGCTGCAGGTGATGGCCGCTGCCTGGGCCGCGAAAGCCAGCACGGCCGCCACCGCGTCGGCACCCAAGGCCTGCAGCGCGGCACGGTTCAGCAGGCCGCGCTCGGCCAGCGCTGTCAGCAGTGCAGCCTGAAAAGTGTCGCCGGCGCCCACGGTGTCGACGACCTGCACCGCCACCGGCGGCGCCGCCACGTGGTCGCGCGCCGTCCAGGCCCAGGCGCCGGCGCCGCCGCGCGTCACCACCACCAGCGCCACACCCGCGGCCAGCCACTGCGCGGCCAGTTCGGCCGGCGCCACGCCGGGGTAAAGCAGACCCAGGTCTTCGTCGCTGACCTTCAACAGCTGGGTGCGCGGCAGCATCCATTGCAGGGTGTCGCGCCAGCGCTGGATGTCGGGCTCGACGTTGAGGCGGATGTTGGGGTCGTAGGCGATGACGGCGCGCTGGCCGTCACGCGTGTGCTCGCGTTCGATCAGCGCCCGCTGCGTAGCGGCCACCGGTTCCACCACCATGGCGTAGCTACCGAACTGGTAAGCCTGCGCCGCCGGCACCCGTGCCACGGCCGCCAGCGGCAGCAGCCGGTCGGCCGCGCCGGCGCCGTAGAAGGCGTAGTCGGGCACGCCCTGGGCGTCCAGGCCCACCAGGCTGAGCGTGGCCGGCCCTTCCACCCGCGCGGTGCAGACGGTGTCCACCTGTTCGGCCTGCAGGGCCTGCATCAGGCGGTCACCCAGGAAGCCGGTGGACACACCGCCGAAAAAGGCCGCCGGCTGCCCCAGCCGCGCCAGGCCGACGGCCACATTGAAGGGGCTGCCGCCAATGCGCGCGTCCAGTGCCGCGCCGGTGGCGGTATTGCCGGCCATGAACACGTCCATCAGGGCTTCGCCGCTCACCACGATCATGCTGGGTTCCTCGTCTCGAATGCGGCCGGAACTATAGAGTCCCGGCAACGCCCACTTCGCACGCCATGAACACCACCGAGCTCTTCCTCATCGCCATGCTGATCGTCTTCACCCCCGCCGTCATCGGCAGCCTGAACAGCATCGCCTGGTGGGCGGTGATGCTGTTTGTGTGGATCGCCGGCATCGAACTCGACCTGTCGCAGGCCTGGCAGCACAAGCGCGAAAGCAGCATCACCGCCGGCCTGGCGCTGGGCATGCCGCTGCTCTTGGGCTGCGCGGCCGCGGCCGCGATGCGGGCCACGCCGGGCTGGGTGGGCGCACGCGCGCTGACCTGGCAATTCGTGCTGGGCGTGGGCATGTCGTGCGCGGTGACCGCCCTGCCCATCCTGATCCTGTTCATGGAAAAGCTCGACATCCTGCGGCTGCCCATCGGCCAGCGCATCCTGCGCTACGCCGCCTGGAGGCGAGACCATGGACCCGGGCTACACCATCGCCTACAAGGTCTACCTGTCGAACAGCCCCATCGGCGGCGGTGGCCCGGGTTTTGGCAGCTGGGTGGCCGTCGGCGGCAGCACCCCGCGTGAAAACTGGGTCGACCCGCTGACCGGCCCGGTGCCTGAACCCGGCAGCTGGGCGCTGATGCTGGGCGGCCTGGCCGCGCTGACCCAACTGGCCCGGCGCCGCAACGAGGCCCGAGTCAGCTTTTCACGTAGCGGTGGGTGTACCGGTCCGATTCACCGATGGCCGCTAACCGTTCGCGGTCCACGTCCTTGCCCGCAAAGGTGGGCGGCAAGGACCACACGCCGTTGACGTGGTCTTTGCTGTCGCGCGGGTTGGCGTTGATTTCACTGCGCGCGGCCAACTTGAAACCGGCAGCCCCGGCGCGGGCTTCCATCAAGGCCACGCTGACGTAGCCGCTCTTCATTTGCGCTTCGATCGGCGTGCCCGGCGCCGCCCGGTGGTCGACCACGCCCAGCACACCGCCGGGTTTGAGCAGCGCGTGGCAGGCCTTCAGGGTGGCGTCCAGGCTGCCGTCGGCCAGCCAGTTGTGCACATTGCGGAAAGTCAGGATGAGGTCGGCGCCGCCGTCTTTTTGCAGCGCCGTGGCCAGGTCACCGAAGCGCTCGCCGCTGGGCAAGCTGCCGCTGACGACGCCGCCGTACAACTCGGGCTGGCGGGCCAGACGGGCGTCGAAGTTGGCCCGCGCGCGGCGGCGGCCTTCGCTGCCGCTGTCCTTGTCGAAATGGGCCGTGCAGAACAGGCCCTGCGGGCGCAGATAGGGCGCCAGGATTTCGGTGTACCAACCGCCGCCGGGCGTCAGTTCCACCACACGCAGTGTCGGCCGGATGCCGAAGAAACGCAGCGTTTCGTAAGGGTGGCGGGCCGCGTCGCGGGCGCGGTTGGCGGCGCTGCGGTGGGCACCGGCCAGCGCGGCGCGCAGGGCTTCGTCTTCGGCCAGCGCCGGGGCCGGGGCCCTATCGGGCAAGGCGCTGCAAGCCGGCAGGGCGGCCAGGGTCGCCAGAACGGCGCGTCGGTTGGGTGTGTGCATGGGGGCAGATTCTGCGTCCACGCCGGCCCACAAAACCATACCGCGCAGCCCCGGGTAGTCCTGCAGGCTGCCGGTGACCGGGCGGTTCGATACTGCGCCGCTCGCCTTTCAACATCAACCTGGAGTACACCCATGTCCATCACCCTGCGCCGCCTCGTCGTCGGCACCGCCCTGGCCCTCACCGCCGGCACCTTGCTGGCCCAGGCCAGCGGCCTGACCCGCACCCTGGTCGGCCGCGCCGACGTGTCGGTGCCCGGCCGCGAGGCCGTGGTGGCCCGTGTCGAAGTGGCCCCTGGCGCCAAGGCCGGCCGCCACACCCACCCGGGCGACGAAATCAGCTACGTGATGGAAGGCGAAGCCACGCTGCTGATCGACGGCCAGCCGCCGCGTCAGGTGAAGGCCGGCGAAAGCTTCGTCATCCCGGCCGGCGTCGTCCACGACGCGCACAACAA
>JAYVBO010000529.1:0-6232 GCA_043750435.1 Betaproteobacteria bacterium
TTCCAGCAGATGCTGCTGACCCAGGGCGGCGACACGGCACGCACGCAGAACGACCAGATCGACAGCTTCCGCACCCAGCTGGCCACCACGCAGCAGAGCGTGGGCGCCGCGCTGACGCAGGCCACGCAAAGCCTGGCGCAGCAAAGCCAGGCCGCGCGCGAAGCGCAGGACGGGGCGCTGCGCCGCTTTGGTGAGGGCCTGGGCGAACAACTGCGGGCTCTGGCCGAGGCCAACGAGCGCCGCCTGGCCGAGGTGCGCACCGCGGTGGAAACGCGGCTGATGGCGCTGCAGGAAGGCAACGAAAAGAAGCTGGACCAGATGCGCGCCACGGTGGACGAAAAGCTGCACGCCACGCTGGAAACGCGGCTGGGCGAAAGCTTCAAACAGGTGGCCGACAGACTGGAACAGGTACACAAAGGCCTGGGTGAGATGCAGACCCTGGCACGCGACGTGGGCGCGCTGAACCGCGTGCTGACCAACGTGAAGACTCGTGGCGTCTTCGGTGAAGTGCAGTTGGCTGCGCTGCTGGAACAGGTCTTCACGCCCGAGCAGTACGCCACCAATGTGGCCACGGTGCCGGGCAGCAACGAGCGCGTGGAATTTGCCATCCGGCTGCCGGGCCGATCGGGCGGCACGGGCGCCGGCACGGCCGGTGACACACCGCTGTGGCTGCCCATAGACGCCAAGTTCCCGCGTGAAGACTACGAGCGCTTGCTGGACGCTTCCGAGCGCGCCGATGTGCCGGCGATGGAAGCCGCCGGCAAGGCCATCGAAACGCGGCTAAAACTGGAAGCCCGCAGCATCCGCGAAAAATACGTGGCGCCGCCGCACACGACGGACTTCGCGATCTTGTTCGTGCCCACCGAAGGCCTGTATGCCGAAGCGCTGCGCCGGCCCGGCTTGGCCGAAGCCCTGCAGCGCGAACACAAGGTGATGCTGGCCGGCCCGACCACGCTGCTGGCCTTGCTGAACAGCCTGCAAATGGGCTTTCGCACGCTGGTGCTGGAGAAGCGTTCGGCCGAGGTTTGGGAGGTGCTGGGTGCGGTCAAGACCGAGTTCTCGAAGTTCGGCGATGTGCTGGTCAAGACGCGCAAGAAGCTGGATGAGGCGGGCACCACCATCGACCAGGCCTTCGTCCGCACCCGGGCCATGGAGCGCCAGTTGCGCAAGGTTGAATCCATGCCCGACGAACGTGCCGCGCAACTGCTGCCGGGGCTGAACACGCCGCTGCTGGACGACGATGCCGAAGGCTGATCGCGGCCCTGAGCAGGTGGCCGCCCCTGGCCCCTCCGCCGGCAGCGGCCGCGTGCTGCTGGCCCTGATCATCGGCCAGCTGGGCATGCATTCGGCCATGGCCGGCCTGCGCATGGCCGCACCGCTGCAGCTGCTGCACGACGGTCAGAGCGCCTGGACCGTGGGCCTGGTGCTGGCGCTGTTCGCCGCCGCACCGGTGCTGCTGGCCCTGCCCGCCGGACGTCTGGCCGACCGCCTGGGCTACCACCGGCCGGTCTATCTGGCGGTCGGGCTGACGGTGACGGGTTGCCTGCTGGCCATCGCCTCCACCTACCTCGTGGGCCTTGCGCACCTGGCCCTGCTGTGCGCGGCAGCGTCGGCCACCGGCGCAGGCACCAACATCGGCATGCTGACCATCCAGCGCACGGCCGGTATGGCCGCGCGCGACAGCACCGAACGCGTGCGCATCTTCAGCTGGCTGGGCGTGGCGCCTGCTTTCTCCAACGTCGTCGGGCCGGTCGCCACAGGTTTCATGATCGACGGCTTGGGTTTCCGAGCGGCTTTCGTGTTGCTGCTGTTGATGCCCGTGGCGACCCTGTTGTCAGCGCGCTTTGTGCCGCACATGCAGGCGGCCGGAGTGGCGCAGCGCGTGCCGGGCCACAGCGCCTGGAGCCTGTTGCAAGCGCCCGGCCTGGGCCGCCTGCTGGTGGTCAACTGGCTGCTGTCGATGTGCTGGGACGTGCACACTTTCGCGGTGCCGGTGCTGGGTCACGAACGCGGCTTCAGCGCCAGCACCATCGGGCTGATTCTGGGCAGCTTCACGCTCTCGGTCACTGGTGTTCGCCTGCTCATTCCGTGGTTGGCCCACCGGCTCAGCGAAGTCGCTGTTCTGCGTTTGGCGATGGTCGGAACCGGCATGGTCTTCGCCGCCTACCCTTTGGCGCCGAACCCGGCGGTGATGGCCGGCCTGGCGGTGTTGCTGGGGATCACGCTGGGCAGCGTGCAGCCGATGGTCATGTCCATGCTGCACCACCTGACGCCTGACAACCGGCACGGTGAATCGCTGGCGTTTCGCTCGATGGCAATGAACATGTCGAGCACGCTGATGCCGCTGCTCTTCGGCGCCACCGGCGCATTGGTCGGCGCGGCGGCCTTGTTCTGGGTGGTGGGTGGCGCAGTGGGCGCCGGGTCTTGGGCGGCGCGCAAATTGGCGCCTGCCGCTTGAAGCCCGAAGTTAGAAGCGCACGCTGTTGGTCGGTTTGCTGACTTCAGCGGGCGCTTCGGCGCGCGGCGCTGGCGGTGCCGGTTTGGGCTCGGCCACTCTTTCGGTCAGCGGCAACACGGGCGCGGCCTGCCAGTTGCGTGGCAACTTCGACTCACGCGGGTAGCCGGCGGCGTCGAGGTAGGCGGTCCAATCGGTTTCAGACAGGCCGCGCAGGGCTTGCGTGCCGATGGTCAGCGCGGGCACCGTGCGCCCGCCCACCGCTCGTTCCAGCGCGATAGCGTCGTCTTCACTGCTGACACGGCGTTCCGCATAGGGAATGCCCCGTTGCTGCAGCAGGCGCCGGCCGTTGTCGCAGGGCCTGCAGTCATTGCCCGTGAACAGCGTGACCGGGTAGCGCTGGGCGACTTGGCGCAACTCAGCCGGCAGCGCGGCCTCGGCCGGCTGCGCCGCGCCGCTGCGGCCCATTGCCGTGATGCGGACATTGGCTTCGGGACGCGGCCTGTCGGTGTAGGTGATGCTGCCGTCAGGCGCCACCACCTTGTACTGGGCCAGCGCCGATGTCGCGCAGCCGGCCGTCAAGAGCAGCGCGCAGCCCACGGGCTTCCAAGCGTGCAAGCGGTTCGAGTTCATGGCGTGGCGCAGCGGCGTTGAAGGGTGGAAAGGGCGTATCCAGCCTGCGAATCTAGCGCACAGCGCCCGCGGGCTCAAGCCAGCCCTTGGTGGCGCAACAGGGCGTCCAGGCTGGGATCGCGCCCGCGGAAGGCGCGGAAGCTTTCCAAAGCCGGGCGGCTGCCGCCCACCGCCAGCACCTGTTCGAGGAAGCGCGTTCCGGTGTTGGCGTCGAAAACGCCGCTTTCCTCGAAGGCGCCATAGGCGTCGGCGCTGAGCACCTGCGCCCAGGCGTAGCCGTAGTAGCCCGCCGCGTAGCCGCCATCGAACAAGTGGCCGAAGGTGTTGGCGTAGCGCAGGAAGTCGGGCGCGCGCATGGGTTGGATTTCGGCGTTGACCTCGTCGCAGATGGCCTGCACGCGGGCTGCGGTGGCGCCTTCGGCATGCAGGCGCATGTCGAACAGCGCGAATTCGCATTGGCGCAGCAATTTCAAACCGCCCTGGAAATGGCGCGCGGCCACCATGCTGTCGAACAGCGCGCGGGGCAGCGGCTCAGCCGTTTCCGCGTGGCAGCTCAGGCGCTGCAGCACGTCCCATTCCCAGCAGAAGTTCTCCATGAACTGGCTGGGCAGTTCGATGGCGTCACCTTCCACGCCCGAAATGCCCGAGACCGCCAATTCGTCCACCTGGGTCAGCATGTGATGCAGGCCGTGGCCGAATTCGTGGAACAGGGTGATCAGGTCGCTGTGGGTGAACAGTGCGGGCTGGTCGCCCACCGGCGGCGCGAAGTTGCACACCAGGTGGGCCACCGGCAGCTGCAGTTCACCGCCCGGGCGTTGCCAGCGGCTGCGGCAGTCGTCCATCCAGGCACCGGACTGCTTGCCGGTGCGGGCGTGCAAGTCGAGGTAGAACCCGGCCACGCGCTCAGGCCCGGCGTCGCCGGGCTCGGCCTGTGGCCGCCAGACGCCGTAGTAGCGCACGCTGCAGTGCCAGACCGGCGCGGCTTCTTCGCGGATGGCCACGCCGAACAGCGTCTCGATCAACTGGAACAAGCCCTGCAGCACGCGCGCTTCGGTGAAGTACTGCTTCACCTCCTGGCTGCTGAAGGCGTAGCGCGACTGCTTCAGTTGCTCGGCGGCGTAGGGGCGGTCCCAGGCCTGCAACTCGGGCAGACCCAGGCTGTCGGCGGCGAAGCTGCGCAGTTCGGCCAGTTCGCGGGCGGCGTGGGGGCGGGCACGCTGCGCCAGGTCGCGCACAAAGGCCAGCACTTCTTCGGGGCTGCGCGCCATCTTGGCCACCAGGGCCAGTTCGGCATAGTTGCCGTAGCCCAGCAGCGCGGCTGATTCGGCGCGCAGTTCCAGCAGTTCGCGCATCAGGGGGCCGTTGTCCCAGTTGGCCGGGCCGAATTCGCTGGCGCGGGTGGCATCGGCGCGGTACAGGGTCTCGCGCAGCGCGCGGTCGCTGGCGAACTGCATCACCGGCTGCCAGCACGGCGCCTGCAGGCTCAGCTTGTAGCCGGGCTGGCCATCGGCCTGGGCGGCGGCACGGGCGGCCTGCCGCACATCGGCCGGCACGCCGGCCAAGCGGTCTACGTCGACCAGCAGGCTCCAGGCATCGGTGGCGTCCAGCACGTGGTCGCCGTATTGCTGCGACAAGGCGCCCGAGCGGTCCTGAATGGCGGCATGGCGTTCGCGCGCGACGCCTTGCAGTTCAGCGCCGCCCAGCACGAAGTCGCGCAGCGCGTCACTCAGCGCCTTGCGCTGTGCAGACGTCAGTTGCTGCGCACCGGCGCTGGCGGCGATGGCCTTGTACTTGGCGTAGAGCCGCGCGTCGGCACCCAGGCGGGTGCTGAAGTCGATGATGCGCGGCAGGTTGTCGGCATGCGCCGCGCGCAAGGCGGGCGTGTCGGCCACACCCTGCAGATGACTGGCGTGGCCCCAGGCGCGCATGAGTCGCTCGACGGGCACATCCAGCGCCAGCGAGAGCGCCTGGTAGTCGGCCGGCACGGCGTCGCTGACCGCCCGTTCGAGCGCGGCTTCGGCATCAGCCAGCAGCAAGTCGACGGCCGGGGCGATGTGCTCGGGCCGGATGGCGGCGAAGTCGGGCGCGCCAGCGTCCTGCAGCAGGGGGTTCATGCTGCCGCCTTTGCCGATGTCCGGGTCGAGGCTTCGGCGGCCTGCAGGGTGTTGACCAGCAGCATGGTGATGGTCATGGGCCCAACCCCGCCGGGCACCGGTGTGATCCAGCCGGCCACTTCCCGTACGGCCGCGAAGTCCACATCGCCGCAAAGCTTGCCGGCTTCATTGCGGTTCATGCCCACGTCGATGACGATGGCGCCGGGTTTCACCATGTCGGCCGTCAACGTGTTGCGCCGGCCCACCGCAGCCACCACCACGTCGGCCTGGCGGGTGTGCAGCGCCAGGTCGGGCGTGGCGCTGTGGCAGACGGTGACGGTCGCGTTGGCTTGCAGCAGCAGCAGCGCCATCGGCTTGCCCACGGTGTTGCTGCGGCCGATGACCACCGCATGCTTGCCCTTCAGGTTGACGCCGGTGCTCTCGATCAGCTGCATGCAACCGTGGGGAGTGGCTGGACGCAGACCGGGCAAGCCGGCCATCAAGGCGCCAGCCGAATGCACCGAGAAGCCGTCCACGTCCTTCGTGGTCGCTATCGACTCGATCACCTTCTGTGGGTCGATGTGCTTGGGCAGCGGCATCTGCACCAGGATGCCGTGGATGCTGGGGTCGGCGTTCAAGGCGGCCACGCGGGCCAGCAACTCGGCTTGGGGCAGCGTCGCTGGGTAGCGTTCCAGCACCGAATGCAGGCCGTGTTCCTCGCAGGCCTTGACCTTGTTCCGCACATAGACCGCGCTGGCCGGGTCGTCGCCCACCAGGATCACGGCCAGCCCGGGTTTGCAGCCCAAAGCGGTGAGGGCCGCCGCGCGGGCGCCCACGTCAGCGCGGATTTTCTGGGACAGCGCGACGCCGTCGATCAGTTGTGAGGTCATCGTCTCAGTCCTTGAAACAACAAAGCCGCGGACCTTGAGCGGGCAGCGGCCTTGTCGGTTGCAGCGGGGTTGCGCTGCGAGATTCAGGCTTTCGTCTGCGCGCCCAGCGCGATCTTCAGCAGATCAGCCACCGTGTTGGCATTCAGCTTTTCCATGATGTT
>JAYVBO010000530.1:0-6220 GCA_043750435.1 Betaproteobacteria bacterium
TTGACGAAATTGCCACCCGCGTAGCTGTTGTACAGCCCCACGTCGCCCTGCAGCGTGTAGGTGCCAGTGTTGTTCAGCGTGCCGCCGTACTGGAAACCCAGGCTGTCGGTGGCCAGCACGGCGCCCTGGTTGACGAGGCTGCCGATGAGCGCCGGTCCCGAGCCCGGGACCACCGCGAGCGTGCGGCCGGTGGCCACTTCCCAAGCCCCCACCATCGTGCCCGAAGTCCAGCGCGTGTCGCCGTTGATCACGGCCTTGGAACCCGCACTGCCGTCGCCGCCGGTGAGGGTGCCGCCGCTGAGGGTCAAATTGCCACTGGTGGTGTAGGCGCCGATGAAAGTGGCGTGGTTGGTGACAGCCACCTGCCCGGCGCCGGCAAACTGCGTGCCGGCATAAAAGGTGGCGCTGCCGCCATCAAAGGTGATGGTGCCGGTCTGCGCTTCAATGACGCCGGTGTTGCTGAAGGCAATGCTGCTGCCGATGGAACTGCTGCCCGCACCCGTACTCTTGCGCAGCGTGCCGCTGTTGACGAAGTTGCCGCCGGCATAGCCGTTCTGCACGCCCACATCGCCCTGCAGGTCGTACACGGCCATATTGGTCAGCGTGCTGCCGTACTGCATGTACAGCGTGTCCTGTGCGGCGATGCTGCCCTTGTTGACCAAGCTGCCCTGCGTGTTTTTGTAGTTACCCAACGCCAGGGTCAGCGTGCGGCCGGCCGACACCTCCCAGTTGCCGGCCAGGTAGCCCGTCGCCCAGGTGGTGTTGCCGTTGACCACCGCCTTGGACCCCGCGCTGCCGTCGCCACCGGTGAAGATGGCGTTGTTGCCCAGGGTCAGGTTGCTGTTGGTGGTGTAGCCGCCAATGAAGCTGGCGTGGTTGGTCACCGCCACCTGCCCGGCGCCGTTGAACTGCGTGCCGTTCAGGAAGCTGGCGCTGCCGCCGTCGAAATTGATGGTGCCGGTCTGCGCTTCAATGACGCCGGTGTTGCTGAAGGCAATGCTGCTGCCGATGGAACTGCTGCCGGCACCCGCGCTCTTGCGCAAGGTGCCGCTGTTGATGAAGTTGCCGCCGGCATAGCCGTTCTGCACGCCCACATCGCCCTGCAGGTCGTACACGGCCATATTGGCCAGCGTGCTGCCGTACTGCATGTACAGCGTGTCCTGCGCGGCGATATTGTCCTTGTTGACTACGCTGCCCTGCGTGTTTTTGTAGTTGCCCGAGGCCAGGGTCAGCGTGCGGCCAGCCGACACCTCCCAGTTGCCGGCCAGGTAGCCCGTCACCCAGGTGGTATTGCCGTTGACCACGGCCTTGGAACCCGCGCTGCCGTCACCGCCGGTGAAAGTGGCGTTGTTGCCCAGGGTCAGATTGCTGTTGGTGGTGTAGCCGCCGATGAAGCTGGCGTTGCCGGTCACCGCCACCTGGCCCGCGCCGGTGAACTGCGTGCCGTCGTAGAAAGTGGCACTGCCGCCGTCAAAGCTGATGGTGCCGACCTGGGCCTCTATCACCCCGGTGTTGCTGAAAGCGATGCTGCTGCCGACGGAACTGCTGCCGGCGCCCACACTCTTGCGCAAGGTGCCGCTGTTGGTGAAGACCCCGCCGGCATAGCTGTTCGCCAGGCCCACGTCGCCCCGAAAATCGTAAACGCCCTGGTTGGTGATGGGGCCGCCGTACTGGAAATACAGGGTGTCGTAGGCCGCCATCGTGCCCTGGTTGAGCACGCTGGCGTAGGTGTATTTGTAGTTGCCGGCCTGCAGCTTCAGCGTGGCGCCGGCGGCTACCGTCCAGTCGCCGGCCAGGTAGCCCACGGCCCAGTTGACCGTGCTGCCCGTGCTGACCACCGCCCCCGTTCCGGTGTGTATGCCACCCGCCAGCAACAGGTTCTGCGAACTGAAGGCGCCAACGAAGCTGGCGTTGCTCGACACCTGGTTGATGCCGGCGCCGATGAACTGGGTACCGGCATTGAAGGTGGCCGCCCCGCCATTGAAGTCGATGGTGCCGACCTGGGCGTCCAGCGTGCCGCTGTTGGTGAAGGTGATGCTGGAACCGATGGCCGTGCTGCCGGAACCGCCACTTTTCCTGAAGATGCCGCTGTTGTTGAAGGCCCCACCGGCATAGCTGTTCAGCAGGCTGGCGTCGGCCGTGGCATTCCAGGTTCCGCTGTTGTTGATGCCGTAGCCGTACTGGAAGTACAGCGTGTCCAGCCAGTTCACGGTGCCGGCGGTGGCCAGCGTGCTGTCCACGTACTTGTAGTTGCCCGCGCCGATGTTCAGCGTGTCGGCCGCCAGCATGCTGGCCGGCAGGCCCTGGGCCGACAGGTAGCCGATGTCCCAGGTGTAGACCACGGCGTGGGCCTGGGGTGCCAGGGCGGCCAGGGCAGCGGCAGCCAGCAGGCTGCGGACGAAGGGCTGGGGTGTGCGCATGGGGAAACTCCGGTAGACGGGCGTTGGCACGCAGTCTGGGCAGCTACCGTTAGACAAACGCAAAACTTCGAGGCTCGGCTACCCGCTGCACCCCCTCGGGCAGGGGGTACCTGGGGTGGAAAGACGTTACGACCCGTAAGCCGTGGCGGGCCATCGATAATCCGCCGGACGGTGGCCTTGCTGCCCCGTCTTCCAACAACAAGAAAGGTTCACTCCTCATGGCTACCCTGCCCCATTTCATTGCCCCCGCCCGTTTTGACGACGCCGACGCCGCCCTGGCCCAGGTTCAGGCGATCTACCGCAACAGCGTCGAACACTTGCGCGGCAACCTGCAGCGCTTCGTCGCCGGTGAAGACATCGGCCAGCATGTGCGCGCCTGCTACCCCTTCGTCCGCGTGCGCACCGACACCGTGGCCCGCGCCGATTCACGCTTGAGCTACGGTTTCGTCGACGGCCCCGGCACCTTCGAAACCACGCTGACCCGCCCCGACCTGTACGCCCGCTACTACGCCGAGCAGTTCCGTTTGCTGCTGAAGAACCATGGCGTGGGCATCGAGGTGGGCACCAGCACCCAGCCCATACCCGTGCATTTTTCGCTGGCCGAGAACGACCACATCGAAGGCAACCTGCCGGCCGGGCGCCGCCTGCTGCTGCGCGACGTGTTCGACCTGCCCGACCTTGCCGCCATGGACGACGGCATCGCCAACGGCAACATCGAACCGGCACCCGGCGCCGCGCAGCCGCTGTCGCTGTTCACCGCGCCGCGCGTGGACTACTCACTCCACCGCCTGCGCCACTACACCGGCACCGCACCCGAGCACTTCCAGAACTTCGTGCTGTTCACGAACTACCAGTTCTACATCGACGAATTCATCAAGCTGGGCCACAGCCTGATGGCCGACCCGAATGGCGAATACGAAGCCTTCGTCGAACCGGGCAACGTCGTCACCCGCCGCGTGGGCATGCCGGCGCTGGCCGGGGACGAGTTGGGCAAGGCGCCGCCGCGTCTGCCGCAAATGCCGGCCTACCACCTGGTGCGCCCGGACAGCAGCGGCATCACCATGGTCAACATCGGTGTCGGCCCGGCCAACGCCAAGACCATCACCGACCACATTGCCGTGCTGCGCCCGCATGCCTGGCTGATGCTGGGCCACTGTGCCGGCCTGCGCAACAGCCAGCAACTGGGCGACTACGTGCTGGCCCACGCCTATGTGCGTGAAGACCATGTGCTGGACGAAGAACTGCCGCTGTGGGTACCGATCCCCGCGTTGGCCGAGGTGCAGGTGGCGCTGGAACAGGCCGTGGCCGACGTGACGCAACTCACCGGCTACGAACTGAAGAAAGTGCTGCGCACCGGCACCGTGGCCAGCACCGACAACCGGAATTGGGAACTGCTGCCGCACCCGGGTCCTGAGCGCCGTTTCAGCCAGAGCCGTGCGGTGGCACTGGACATGGAAAGCGCCACCATCGCGGCCAACGGCTTCCGCTTCCGCGTGCCCTACGGCACCTTGCTGTGCGTGTCGGACAAGCCGCTGCACGGCGAGATCAAGCTGCCCGGCATGGCCAACACCTTCTACCGCGAACGCGTCGACCAGCACCTGCGCATCGGCATGCGCGCGGTGGAATTGCTGCGCCAGGAACGCCCGGGCAATTTGCACAGCCGCAAACTGCGCAGCTTCGCCGAAGTGGCCTTCCAGTAGGCGCGGGCGGCTGCGCGCCGCGTGCTATCGAAGCCGACCTACAGGGCATTGCTCTTGTGCCCAGGTCGGCTTTTCGCCTACAAGCTCAGGGGGCCCGAAGTCACCTTGCTTGAGGAGACCCCCCATGCCCAGCCCAGCCCCCGGCGGCACCTGCGCCATCCGCACCCTGGCACTTGTCGGCCCTGCCGCCGCCGGCAAAACCAGCCTCGCCGAAGCCCTGTTGTTGCACAGCGGCGCCATCACTTCGGCCGGCAGCCTGGAGCGCGGCAGCACGGTCAGCGACTTCGACCCGCTGGAACGCAAGATGGGGCATACGTTGAACGCGGCGGTGCTGCACTGGCAGCATGCCGACACGCGCATCCATTGCATCGACACGCCCGGCGCAGCCGACTTCCTGGGCCAGGCCCTGCCGGCGCTGGAAGCGGTGGAAACCGCCGCCGTGGTGATCAACGCCAGCGTTGGCATCGAGCCGATGGCGCTGCGCGTGATGGCCTATGCCGCCGCGCGCCAGCTCGACCGCCTGATCATCGTCAACAAGATCGACGCCGCTGGGGTGGACCTGCCCGGCGTGCTGGCGCAAATCCAGGCCACCTGGGGCAAGGAATGCCTGCCGATCAACCTGCCGGATGCCGGTGCGTCGCGGGTGGTCGATTGCTTCTACTACCGCGAAGGCCACAGTGACTTCGGCAGCGTGGATGCCGCCCACCGCGCACTGGTCGAGCAGGTCGTGGAAGTCGATCCGGCCTTCGTCGACCGCTACCTGAACGACGGCGACGTCGACCCCACCGAATTGCACGCGCCGCTGGAACAGGCGCTGCGCGAAGGCCATCTGATCCCCGTGTGCTTCGTCTCGGCCAAGACCGGCGCGGGCGTGGCTGAATTGCTGGACATCATCGTCAAGCTGCTGCCCAACCCCAGCGAAGGCAACCCGCCCGCCTTCGTCAACGGTGAAGGCGCTGCCGCCCTGCCGCTGCGGGCCGACCCCGACCCGGCCAAGCACGTGCTGGCCCATGTCTTCAAGGTCACCGTCGACCCCTACGTCGGCCGCATGGGCATCTTCCGCGTGCACCAGGGCACGGTCAGCACGGGCAGCGTGCTTTACATCGGCAACAACCGCAAACCCTTCAAGGTGGGTCACCTGTTCAGGTTGCAGGGCAAGGCCTTGGTGGAAGTGGCGCAGGCGCTGCCCGGCGACATCGCGGCGGTGGCCAAGGTGGACGACATCCACTTCGACGCGGTGCTGCACGACGCGCCAGCGGACGCCCACATCCACCTGGTGCCGCTGGATTTTCCGCAGCCGGTGTATGGCTTGGCCATCGCGCCGAAGCGCCACGGCGACGAACAGCGCATGTGGGAGATCGTCACCAAACTGGTCGATGAAGACCCCTGCCTGAAGCTGGAACACGCGGCCAGCACCAACGAGACCGTGCTCTACGGCCTGGGCGAATTGCATTTGCGCGTGCTGCTGGAACGGCTGCGCGAGGTCTACAAATTCGAGGTCAACACCCAGCCGCCACGCATCGCCTACCGCGAGACCATCACCGCGCGCGCCGAAGGCCACCACCGCCACAAAAAGCAGAGCGGCGGCGCCGGGCAGTTCGGCGAGGTCTTCCTGCGCGTCGAACCCTTGCCGCGCGGCGGTGGCTTCGAATTCGTCGACGCGGTGAAGGGCGGCACCATCCCCGGCCAGTACATCCCGGCCGTCGAGAAGGGTGTGCGCGAGGTGCTGGCCAGCGGGGCCATTTCGGGCCATCCGGTGGTGGACTTGCGCGTCACCGTTTACGACGGCAAGCATCACAGCGTGGACAGCAAGGACATCGCTTTCGTCACCGCCGGCCGCAAGGCCTTTCTGGTGGCCGTGCGCGAAGCCCGGCCGCAGGTGCTGGAGCCCATCGTGCACATCGAGATCACCGCACCCGACCACGCGGTGGGCGACATCACCGGCGACCTGTCGTCGCGCCGCGGCGCGGTCACCGGCCCAGCCAACGGCGCGCCCGGCAGCATGGTGGTGCGCGGGCAGGCGCCACTGTCCGAACTGAGCGGCTACCAGCTGCGGCTGAACGCACTCACCAGCGGCCAGGGCCGCTACACGGTCGCGAT
>JAYVBO010000531.1:0-2670 GCA_043750435.1 Betaproteobacteria bacterium
GCCGTGCCGCCGCTGCGCGAGCGCATCGCGGACCTGCCCGCGTTGTGCGCCACCGTGCTGCAGCGCATCGCCCACGACGCCGGTGTGACGCCGCAGCCCACGCTGGCGCCCGACGCGCTGCAGCACTTGCTGCGCTACAGCTTCCCAGGCAACGTCCGCGAACTGGAAAACCTGTTGCACCGTGCGCTGGCGCTGGCCAGCACGGCCGAAATCGGGCGGTCTGACCTGGCCTTGCCCGAAGAATTGTTGCAAGAGTCAGACACGACTGAAGTCGAGACCGCGCCGGCGCCCTTGCAGACGTCCGGCGCACCCGCGCTGCCGGCCGATCTGGCCGTTTTCCTGGACGGCGTTGAACGGGAAATCCTGGAGCGCGCGCTCGAGCGCTACCGCTACAACCGCACCGCCGCAGGGGTCAGTCTGGGCCTTTCCTTGCGGCAGATGCGCTACCGCATGGCCCGCCTGGGCGTTGGTGTGGCCGAATGCGAACGCCCCGACTCGCTTTGACGCGGCGCCCCGGCGCAGACCCAAAGAACGGCGCGGCTCAACGGCGCTTTTGGGGCGTTAGGGCCCGGTCTGAGCGGCCCGGCGTGGCCGGCGCCACCAGCCACGCGGCATGCCACAGCGGCAACCACTTGGTGTTGCCCGCCAGCCCTGAAGCGGTGCCATCCGCTACCTTGGGGTAGGACCTGATCAGACACTACCTGTAGTGGCTTGTAGGGGGTCGAGACCCCAGCTATAGTGCCTGCAGGTGATATTCTCGTGACCCGCCAAACACCACCAATGTCGTCCATCAGGCTGCTGCCGCCGGGTTCCTCCAGGTGCTGGCAGGGCCGGGTCTAGGCGCACAGCGCAGACCAGGGCGGCCCCCAACGCACCACCAGCTGCGCCATGCACAGCGCAGATGCTTCGTTGCTGAGCCGCCTTGTCCCAGAACCGATCTCAAGAACCGAATTACCGAGGGGAATGCATGCAAAACGTACCAACCACCACCACCGCCACACTGGCCACCCCCAGCCGCCCCGTCTCGGCTGCCGCCAACGCCCTCGGCGCCGCCGCCGCCTACGCCGGCTACCAGATCATTCGCCGCAATGGCGCGGTGGTGTCCTTTGAGCCCAACAAGATTGCCGTTGCGCTGATGAAGTCCTTCCTGGCCGTGCACGGCACCCAGGGCGCGGCCTCGGCCAGCGTGCGCGAGACCGTTGAACGCCTGACCGAAGGCGTCGTGCGTGCCCTGCTGCGTTCGCGCCCGGGCGGTGGCACCTTCCACATCGAAGACGTGCAAGACCACGTTGAACTGGCACTGATGCGCAGCGGCCAGCACGACGTCGCGCGGGCCTATGTGCTGTACCGCGAACGCCGTTCGCAAGAACGCGCCCGCCAGGTCGCGCCGGTCACGGCCAAGGTGGCCGAGCTCTATGTCACCGAAGGGGGTCAGCGCGTGCCGCTGGACATGGCCGCCCTGCGTGAACTGGTCGAATCAGCCTGTTCCAACCTGGGCGCCGACGTCAAGGCCGAACCCATCCTGGCTGAAACGCGGCGCAATCTGTACGACGGCGTGCCCCTCGACGAAGTGTTCAAGGCCGCCATCCTGGCTGCCCGCACCATGATCGAGAAAGAGCCTTCCTACACCCGCGCCACGGCGCGCTTGCTGCTGCATACCATCCGCCGCGAAATCCTGGGCGAGAACGTCACCCAAGGCCAGATGGCCACGCGTTACGCCGAGTACTTCCCGCAATACATCAAGAAGGGCGTGAAGGCCGAATTGCTGGACGACAAGATGCTGCAGTTTGACCTGGTCAAGCTGGGTGCAGCGCTCGATGCCAGCCGCGACCTGCAGTTCGATTACCTGGGTCTGCAAACCCTGTTCGACCGCTATTTCCTGCACATCGACGAAGTGCGCATCGAAATGCCGCAGGCTTTCTTCATGCGCGTGGCCATGGGCCTGGCGCTGAATGAAATCGACCGCGAAGCGCGTGCCATCGAGTTCTACAACGTGCTGTCCAGCTTCGACTTCATGAGCAGCACGCCCACACTGTTCAACGCCGGCACCCGTCGTTCGCAACTCAGCAGCTGCTACCTCACCACGGTGGCTGACGACCTGGACGGCATTTACGAAGCGCTGAAAGAAAACGCGCTGCTGAGCAAATTCGCCGGCGGCCTGGGCAATGACTGGACCCGCGTGCGCGCTCTGGGTTCCTACATCAAGGGCACTAACGGCAAGAGCCAGGGCGTGGTGCCTTTCCTGAAAGTCGTCAACGACACGGCCGTGGCCGTCAACCAGGGCGGCAAGCGCAAGGGCGCGGTCTGCGCCTACCTGGAAAGCTGGCACCTCGACCTGGAAGAGTTCCTGGAACTGCGCAAGAACACCGGTGACGACCGCCGGCGCACGCACGACATGAACACGTCCAATTGGATCCCCGACCTCTTCATGCGCCGCGTGATGGAAGACGGCCAGTGGACGCTGTTCAGCCCCAGCACCTGCCCTGATCTGCACGACCTGTTTGGCATGCCTTTCGAAGTGGCCTACACCGCCTACGAAGCCAAGGCCGACAGCGGCGAGATCAAGCTCTTCAAGCGCATGCGCGCCAAAGACCTGTGGCGCAAGATGCTGTCGATGCTGTTCGAAACTGGCCACCCCTGGATCACCTTCAAGGACGCCTGCAATGTGCG
>JAYVBO010000532.1:0-2667 GCA_043750435.1 Betaproteobacteria bacterium
GTGCGCGCCGTGCTGCCGCTGGACGCCTTCGCGCGCTGCTGGGTGCACGAACTGACGTTGATGCGCGCCGTGACCGCCGCACTCACCCAGGCCCAAGACAGCGAGCGCGCCAGCGCCATGGCCCGCCTGGCTGACGCCTGGCAGGCCCGACGCGAGGCCACCTTCAGCGCCGCGCTGCAGACCCTGGCCGCCAGCCTGGCGCGCACCGCCGTTGCACGCGAGCCGGTGCAGGGCGACAGCGGCTGGGCCGAGCGCTTGCGCCGCCTGGGCGCCGCCCTGGGCCAGGGGCCTGCAACCGACGCCGACCCGGCCGCTGCCGCCCAGGCCCGCCTGGCCGCTGCACTGGCCGCCGAGGTGCGCGCCAACACCGCGCAACTGCTGGCACTGCACGGCCTGCAGGGCAGCGCCAGCAGCGAAATCATCAGCCGCGTGGCCCACCAGTTCGCGCACCACGAACGCGTGCCCGAAGGCCGCGCAGCGGTGTTGGGCGGCGCGCTGGCTGGCGCGCTGACGGGGCTGAAGGCCGACATCCTGAGTGGCGGTCTGACGCTGGGCGGCGGCCTGCTGGCCGGTGGCCTGATCGGCGCCCTGGGTGCGGCCGGCATGGCGCGCGGCATCAACCTCGTGCGCGGCACCGGCCAAAGCTGGGTCGCCTGGCGCGACGACGCGCTGGACGGCGCGGCGCATGCGGCCCTGCTGCGCTACCTGGCCGTGGCCCACTTCGGCCGTGGGCGCGGCGACTGGAGCCCGGGTGAAGCGCCCGCGCACTGGCCGCCGGCCGTGGCGCTGGCGCTGGCTCGCCAGCGCGCCGAGTGGACGGCGGCCTGGGCCCGCCGCAGCCAGCGGCTGGACGGTGCGGACGACACCGCCGCCCTGGCCGCTGCGCTGCAGCCCTTGCTGGAACAAGCGGCGCGTGAGGTGCTGGCGGCCTGACCGCCGGTCTTCAGCGGGTGCCGGTGTTCATGCCCAGCTTGACGGCCACCGGGAACAGGATGGGCGCCATGATCAAGATGATCGAAGACGGCTCCATCACGTTGCCGGCCAGCAGCAGCAGCAGGTTCACCACCAGCAAGAAGATCACCGGGCCGAAGCCCTGCGCAATCATCCAGTCGGCCATGGCCTGCGGCACGCCTTCACTGGTCATCAGGAAGCTGAACAGCACCGCGTTGGTGATGATGTACAGCAGCATGGCGCTCATGCTGGCGCTGTCCAGCAGCACCTTGGGAATCTGGCTCAGGCGCAGGTCTTTGTAGATGAAGACCGCAACGATGAAGGCGTACACCGCACTCATGGCGGCGGCTTCGGTGGGCGTGAACACGCCCGAGTAAATGCCGCCGATCACCACCACCATCAGGGCCAGGCCCCAGACGCTTTCCTTGAAGGCCACCCAGCGGTCACGCGCGCTGGCCTTGGCCAGGCGCGGGTAGTTGTTTTTGCGGGCGATCCACCAGGTGGTCACGCCCAAGGCGGTGGCCAGGCCCAGGCCGGGCACGATGCCGGCGATGAACAGCGTGCCCACGCTGGTGTTGGTGGAGACCGAATACATCACCATCGCGATGCTGGGCGGGATCAGGACGCCCAGTGCGCCCGAGGTGGTGATGACGCCCGCGCCGAACTCTTTCGGGAAGCCCTGCCTGACCATCGCCGGCAAGATCACCGAGCCGATGGCCACCACGCAGGCCGGGCTGGAACCCGACACCGCCGCGAACAGCGCGCAGGCGATCACGCCGGCCAAACCCAGGCCGCCGTGCCAGTGACCGACCATGCTGGTGGCGAAGCGGATCATTCGCCTGGCCACCCCGCCGTGGGTTAGAAAGTTCCCCGCCAGGATGAAGAAGGGGATCGCCATGATCTCGAAATTCTCGATGCCGGTGAACAGCTTCAGCGCCACGCTTTCGATGGGCACGTTGGTCAGCGTGAACAGGAAGGTCAGCACGGTCAGGCCCAGCGCAATGCTGATCGGCATGCCGGTCAGCATCAGGGCGATCAACAGCACAAAGATGATGGCGGTGTTCATGCCTTGGCTCCTTGGGCGGCAGGTGCCAGCGTGCCGAGCACTTCGTCGGGGTCAAGCTGATCCATGCCTTCGACATGGCCGTGGTCGTGGTGCGGCAGTTCGCCGGTCTTCAGGAATTTCCAGGCCACCTGCAGGAAGCGAAAGCTCATCAGGCTGGAGCCCAGCGGCACGCACAGGTAGACGATCCACATCGGCACTTCCAGGTCGGCCGAGGTTTGGTCGGTGTGGCCCATGCGCCAGACGAAGTTGCCGCCCAGCGTGGCCACGATGCCGGTGAACAGCGCGCCAGCCAGCAGGGCCGCCAGCGTCATCGCGCGGCGGGGCGCGGCAGGCAGCTTGCGCACCAGCACGTCCACGCCCACGTGTATGCCCTGGCGCACGCCGTAGGCGGCGCCGAACTTGGCCATCCACACGAACATGAAGATGCACAGCTCTTGTGCCCAGCTCACGTCGATCTTGAGCATCAGGTCTTGCACATAGGGCACGCCGGCGAGATAGCGGTGCGCGACGGCACCGAAAATCACCAGCGTGGCGGCGGCCATCAGAAAAGCGATCGCCCTTGCTCTCGAGCTTGGCGAACAGGCCCTTGCCCACTTCACCATCGGTGACAGCGCGGAAGGCGGCGTCGTCCTTGAACAGGAAGGGCAGGT
>JAYVBO010000533.1:0-2665 GCA_043750435.1 Betaproteobacteria bacterium
GCTGACCACCCACGCGCCCAGCACCTACAAGATCCCCACCGCCAACGACACGCCCGCGCAGTTCACCACGCGGCTGTTCAACCGGCCCAATGTGCAAGACAGCATCCACCGCAGCAAGGCGGTGGGTGAGCCGCCGCTGCTGCTGCCCTTCAGCGTGTTCTTCGCCATCCGCGATGCGGTGTCGGCGGTGGGCGGCCACCGGGTGGACCCGCCGCTGCAAGCGCCGGCCACCAGCGAGGCCATCCTGCGCGCCATCACGGCCGTGCAAGCCGCGGTGCAAGTGGCCGCGCCCACCGCAGCGTGACCCCGGCCGAACTGCAAACCGCCGCGCGGCGCTGGCAGGCCGCCGCGACGCCCGCCGTGCTGGTGGAAGTGGCCGCCGCACGCGGCTCGGTGCCGCGCGGCGACGGCACGCGCATGCTGGTGTCGGCCGGTGCTGTGCTGGGCACCATCGGCGGCGGCCACCTTGAACTGCAGGCCATTGCGCAGGCGCGTGAACGGCTGCACGCAGGTGGCGGCGGGCACGATCAAGCGGTTCAGCATGTGGCGCTGGGCCCGTCACTGGGCCAATGCTGCGGCGGCGCGCTGGACCTGCGCTACACGCCGCTGCAAGGCGCAGACGTGGCCGGCTGGACCTTGCCGCCGCCGCGCTTCAAGCTGCAGTTGTACGGCGCCGGGCATGTGGGCCGGGCCATCGTCAAACTGCTGGCCGACATCGACTGCCGGGTGCAGTGGATAGACGAACGCGAAGCTGAATTTCCGCCCGGTCTGCTGCCGCCGCACATCGAACGCGTGTGTGTCGAACCCGTCGACGCCGAAGTGGCGCAGGCCGCGCCCGGCGCCTGCTTCCTGGTGCTGACCCACAGCCACGACCTGGACCTGGCCATCACGCAAGCCATCCTGGCGCGCGGTGATTTCGCGTGGTTCGGCCTGATCGGATCGGCCACCAAACGCGCCCGCTTCGAAGCCCGCTTGCGCCAGCGCGGCGTGGACGCAGCGCTGATCGCCCGCATGGTCTGCCCCATCGGGCTGCCGGGCATCAGCGGCAAGGAACCGGCGGTGATTGCGCTGGCGGTGGTGGCGCAGTTGCTGGCCCTGACGGCAGCCCCCAGGCTTGCGCGATGATGGGGGCCGCAGGACGCTTGCATGCACTGCGTGTAAGCCCGCTGCCAGCCGCTGGGCGTCCACTCTGGGCGTCAGACTTGCAAAACCAAACCCAACTCCAGGAGACAAGACATGGCCCAACGTGATGTGGTGGTGCTCGGTGCAGCCCGCTCAGCCATCGGAACTTTCAACGGCGGCTTGGCCGACATCGAACCGGCTGAACTGGCCGGCACGGTGATGAAGGCGGCGGTCGAGCGCTCGGGCGTCGACCCCAAGGCGATCAACTACGTGACGGTGGGCAACACCATCCCCACCGACAGCCGCTTCGCCTATGTGGCGCGCGTGGCCAGCATCCAGGCCGGCCTGCCGATGGACAGCGTGGCGATGGCGGTCAACCGCCTGTGCAGCTCAGGCCTGCAGGCCATCATCACCAGCGCGCAAAACATCCTGCTGGGTGACTGCGACTACGGCGTCGGCGGTGGCGTGGAAGTGATGAGCCGCGGCGGCTACCTCAGCACCGCCATGCGCAACGGCGCGCGCATGGGCGACACCAAGCTCATCGACACCATGGTGGCCACGCTGACCGACCCCTTTGGCGTCGGCCACATGGGCATCACGGCCGAGAACCTGGTCACCAAGTGGGGCATCACCCGCGAACAGCAGGACCAGGTGGCGGTGGATTCGCACCGCAAGGCCGCTGCGGCCATCGCCGAAGGCCGCTTCAAGAGCCAGATCGTGCCCATCGTGAAGCAGACCCGCAAGGGCGAGGTCATCTTCGACACCGACGAGCACGTGAAGCCCGGCACCACGCTGGAAACGCTGGGCAAGATGAAGCCGGCGTTCAAGAAAGACGGCTCGGTGACGGCCGGCAACGCCTCGGGCATCAACGACGGCGCCGCCTTCTTCGTGCTGGCCGACGCGGCCGTGGCGGCTGCTGCGGGCCACAAGCCCATGGCCCGCCTGGTCAGCTACGCCGTGGCCGGTGTGCCCAACGAGATCATGGGTGAAGGCCCGATCCCGGCGACCAAGCTGGCGCTGAAGAAGGGCGGCCTGACGCTGGACCAGATGGACGTGATCGAAAGCAACGAAGCCTTCGCCGCCCAGGCCATCGCCGTGGCGCGCGGGCTGGAGTTCGACATGAGCAAGGTCAACCCCAACGGCGGCGCCATCGCGCTCGGCCATCCGATCGGCTGCAGCGGCGCTTTCCTGGCCACCAAGGCCATTTACGAGCTGCACCGCACCGGCGGCCGCTACGCCCTGGTGACCATGTGCATCGGCGGCGGGCAAGGCATCGCGGCGGTGTTCGAGCGGCTGTAAAGGCCAGTCACGTCCGCTGCCCGTCAAGGGCAGCGGACGTGTGCCTGCGCACAGACTGCGCGGCCGGGAGGGCACAAGCTGGGGCTGTTCGTTACCCCACAGGTGCTCACCATGTTCCAAGAACTTTTTTTCGCCCTGCCCAGCCGCGGTGCTTGCGCCGTGACCCTTGTGCTCGCGGCTGCGCTCAGCCCCATCCTGGCCGACGCGGCCCCGGCGCCCGCAGGCAGCCCCGAGGCCGTCTACC
>JAYVBO010000534.1:0-2658 GCA_043750435.1 Betaproteobacteria bacterium
CATCTGAACACCATGCCGGGCCGCGAAGACCCGCGGGTGCAGCGCCTGCGCCGCTATTTCGAACGCGAAGTGCTGTTTCCGGCGCGCCTGCGGCGTGAACGGGCGCGTTGACAAGCAGATCTGGCAGCGATAGCGGGTGCCAACATACCCGAACGGTGGCGGCCTCGACGTCGGACACAATCGGCGCATGGTCACCAAGAAACCCAAAGGACTGGGCCTCGGCCTGGAGGCACTGCTCGGCCCCAAGGTCGCAGACGCGCCGCCACCCGACACCACGCCGCACGAACTGACGCTGGACCGCCTGCAGGCTGGCAGATACCAGCCGCGCACGCGCATGGACGAGGGCTCGCTGTACGAACTGGCCGAAAGCATCAAGAGCCAGGGCGTGATGCAGCCCATCCTGGTTCGGCCGGTGGCCGACGGGCAGTTCGAGATCATCGCTGGCGAACGCCGCTACCGCGCCGCCAAGCTGGCCGGCCTGAACGCCGTGCCGGTGCTGGTGAAGGTGGTGGCCGACGAAGCCGCCGCCGTGATGGCGCTGATCGAGAACATCCAGCGCGAAGACCTCAACCCGCTGGAAGAGGCCCACGGCCTGCAGCGCCTGGTCGCCGAATTCCACCTGACCCACGAACAGGCCGCGCAGGCGGTGGGCCGCTCGCGCAGCGCCGCCAGCAACCTGCTGCGCCTGCTGCAGCTGTCAGAACCCGTGCAGCAGATGCTGATGGCCGGCGACCTGGACATGGGCCACGCCCGCGCCCTGCTGGCCCTGCCGGCCGCCGACCAAGTGATGGCCGCGCAGGAAATCAGCGCCAAGAAGCTCAGCGTGCGCGAAGCCGAGCGGCTGGTGGCGCGCAGCGTCAGCCAGCGGGAAGAGGGCCCGGTCCGCGCCAAACCGGCCAAATCGCGTGACCTGACGCGGCTGGAAGAACGGCTGGCCGATTTGCTGACGGCCGAAGTCGAAATCCGCCTGCACCGCCGCACCAAGCGCGGCGACCAGGGCGAAATCGCCATCCGTTTCGACACCCTGGACGAGCTCAGCGGCCTGCTCGACAAGCTGGGCGCCAACGACCGCTGAAACAGCGCCCGCGCACCCGCGCAGGAACCGCCGTCGGGCAGCGCTGCGTCATAGCGGTGCGCCGACCCTGACAACCGTTGCGCCCGAGCCCGCGTTGGGTACAGGCGGGCCCACGCGGCCGAGGGGTCGCCAGGGCATGCCTCTTGCGATACACCCGGAAGGGGTCCCTGCAGCAGCACGCAGGGAAACAAGCAGGGAAGCAAGCGGGAAAACAGATGGGCTAATGCCCAACTCTTCCCGGCTTGCTGCGGCGGCAGATCAGCCATGCTGACGGCACGCCGCAGCCATTGATGCATGGTTGGGTAGCCGGAAAGCTCTGATGGCGCCTGGGTCCGTACAGCCGGGACTCCATCAGAACTTCCCAGACGCGGTCAGGGTGAGGGTGGTCCTCCCCGCTGCACGCTGGACACCGGAGGCCGCATGGACGTCATTGGTCACTTTGCCGCTCGCTACGAGCGCACCCGCGAAGAAGAGTTATCCCTGGAGGACTACCTCGCCGAATGCAAACGCAACCCGTTGGCCTACGCCACAGCCGCCGAGCGCATGCTCAAGGCGATCGGCGAGCCGGCCACCGTGGACACGCGCAACGACCCGCGCCTGAGCCGCTTGTTCGCCAACAAGGTGATCAAGGTCTACCCGGCCTTCGCCGAGTTCTACGGCCTGGAAGACGCCATCGAACAGGTGGTCAGCTACTTCCGCCACGCCGCACAGGGCCTGGAAGAAAAGAAGCAGATCCTGTACTTGCTGGGCCCGGTGGGCGGTGGCAAAAGCTCGATCGCCGAACGCCTGAAGCTGCTGATGCAGGAAGTGCCTTTCTACGCCATCAAGGGCAGCCCGGTGAACGAAACGCCGCTGGGCTTGTTCGATGCGGCCGAAGATGGCGCCATCCTTGAAAGTGAATACGGCATACCGCGCCGCTACCTGAACCGCATCCTGTCGCCCTGGGCGGTGAAGCGGTTGGAAGAGTACGGCGGCGACATCCGAAAATTTAAGGTGGTCAAACGCCACCCCAGCATCCTGAAGCAGGTCGGCATCAGCAAAACTGAGCCGGGCGACGAGAACAACCAGGACATTTCCAGCCTGGTCGGCAAGGTCGACATCCGCAAACTGGAAAGCTTTTCGCAGGACGACCCCGACGCCTACAGCTACAGCGGCGGCCTGTGCCTCAGCAACCAGGGCTTGCTGGAATTCGTGGAAATGTTCAAGGCGCCCATCAAGGTGCTGCACCCGCTGCTGACGGCCACCCAAGAAGGCAACTTCAAGGGCACCGAAGGTTTCGGCGCCATACCGTTTGACGGCGTGGTGCTGGCGCACAGCAATGAAAGCGAATGGAAAGCTTTCCGCAACAACAAGAACAACGAAGCCTTCCTGGACCGCATCTACATCGTCAAGGTGCCGTACTGCCTGCGTGTCACCGAGGAGATGAAGATTTACGAGAAGCTGGTGCGCAACTCCTCGCTCAAGGACGCGGTGTGCGCGCCCGGCACGCTCAAGATGATGGCGCAGTTTGCCGTGCTGACGCGCCTCAAAGAGCCTGAGAATTCCAGCCTGTTCAGCAAGCTGCAGGTGTATGACGGCGAAAA
>JAYVBO010000535.1:0-2655 GCA_043750435.1 Betaproteobacteria bacterium
GCCGCTTATGCGCCGCTGAAGCGCGGCGCGGCTGCGCAAAATGGGCCCAACCATGGACGATCTGCGCCTGCAAGCCGTGGCCGCCCGCGTGGTGGCCTGGCACAACCGACACCCGCTGGCGCGCCGCATCAGCGCGCAGCAGGTCAGGTCCGTCGGTTATGTGGCGCTCAGCGTCGGGGTCGAAGGCGGTGGGCTGCTGGCGCCGTTGCCGGCGTCGGACCTGGCGGGGCCCGCAGCGCGGCCGGCCGAGCCCCCAGAGATTCCCGAAGAAGACTTCAGCGCGGCCTTTGCCGCGCTGGCTGAACACCATGCGGCCGATGCCCAGGCCAGCGCCCAGGCCGCAGCGGCCAGCCCGCCCGTGGCGGCTGAAGCCGAGCCGGCTCCTGAGCCGCCGGATGATGGCGATGAAGGTTTCGAGATCGAATTGGATGTCGCCGGTGACGTGGCGCCGGACGCCGCCGTGCCCGAGCCCGCCGCGCTCGAGGCCGACGCGCCTGAGGCCGACGCGCCTGAGGCTACGGCCGAGCCCGCTGAACCCACTGAACCCGCTGAGCCCGCTGAGCCCGTTGAGGCTGACGATGCGCCCGCTAATTCGGCGATCGACCCCGCTGCCCCCGCGCCGGCGCTGCCTGACGAAGGGACCGACGCGGCCACCGAGGCTGAGGCGGGCGATGTTGCAACGTTGCTGGCGCCCGTGTTGACCGAACACGCTGCGCCCGAGCCCGAGCTCACAGCGCCACCCTCCCTGCGCGACCGCTTGCTGCACCGAGCGCAGCAGCCCGCCGTGCAGGGCGCCCAGCTAGCGACGCACGACGGCTACCGCCCCACCGTTCGCCCGCCGGCGCAGCCTTTCGATCCGGCCCAGCTGTCGACGGAGGGTCAGCCGGCTTCCGCCTGGGCTGCCGAGCACAGCGAGGGTGACCGCTTCATGGCACCGCTGTCGCCGCCTGCGGTGGCGCGCTGGGTGGCGCAGCACGGCAGCGCGCTGCTGCAGCCGCCGCAGGACGGCCCAGTACGCCACGTCAGCACGTCGCCGGTTGCCGGCGGCCCGCTGTCCGGCACAACCTATGTGTTGACCGCGGCCATCGCGGGCGGGGGGCTGACCAGCCGCGTGCTGGTGGGCGCCGGCAGCCCGGGCGCTGTGCTGGGCGCGCGCCTTTTGAGCCTGCCGCGCGTGGCCGCTGCGGCCGTGCTGGGCACCGCCTTGTTCGCCGGCGTGGCGGTGGCTGCGGTGCGTGCGCTGCGCCCGGCCGAATCTGCGGCGGCTGGCCGGCCGGCTGCGCATGCCGACCTGCCGCCGGCTGCCGCATCGGCAGCATCGGGCGCAACGGACACGTCAGACGCATCGGCCGCTGCGCATGCATCGGCATCCGCGCCTGACCTCGGCGCTTCGCCCGCGCCTGAGTTGGTCATCACCACCGTCATGCCCGTGCCGGCCTACGCCCGCAAGGGCGATGTGGGCCTGCCGCTGCGCGGTTTTTCGCTCAGCGATGACGACAAAGCCGCCGCACGCGAGGCCGTCGTCGCCGCGCGCACCGGCCGGGTCGCGGCACCGCGTGATGCGGCCGCCGACCCGTCAGCCGCAACTGGCCAGGACCCAGTCATCGGGGCCCGGGCTGGCGCGGCGCCGCCCGCTGCCGCAGCCGCCGGGCCGACCTACGCCATCTCCACGCGCAACCTGCGCACGCGGGCCGAAGCCGAGCAATTGCAAGTGGCCATCAGCGCATTGCTGCCCATCACGGGCGCCAGCGATCGCCGGGTGGAACTGCTGCCCGAAGGCGAAGACTGGCGCGTCGTGGCCTGGCCCTTCGCCGGGTCCGCCGAAGCCGACCGCGTGCGTGCGCTGCTGGCCGGCCGTGGCATGAAGGTCGAAGTCGTGCCTTTCTGAAGCTTCAGCCGACTTCGAACTGGTTCGCGTTGCGGCCCTTGATGCCGGCATAGAAGCGCTTGATCTCGGCCATGTCGGCCTCGATGTCGCCGGTGGGCAGAAAGACCGGGCCCAGGCCGCTGACCTTGCGTTTGTAGTCCATGAAGGCCAGCACGATGGGCACCTTCGCTTCCAGGGCAATGAAGTAGAAGCCCGTCTTCCAGTGCCGCGTCTTGCCGCGCGTGCCTTCGGGCGGCACCACCAGTTGCAGGCAGCCGTCGGCGGCCACCAGCGCGGCGGCCGATGCCGACACCAGGTTGGCGGACTTGCTGCGGTCCACCGCAATGCCGCCCAGCCAGCGCATCAACGCGCCGAAGGGCCAGCGGAAGAGGCTTTGCTTGCCCATCCAATAGATGTTCAGGCGCAGGCTGTAGGCCACCATCAGCGTGTAAGGCAGGTCCCAGTTGCTGGTGTGCGGTGCGGCGATCAGCACGCACTTGGGCGTGTTGGCGGGCAGCTCGCCCTGCACCGTCCAGCCGTTCAGGCGCAGGAAGGCGCGCGAGCCCGCGCGCAGCGCGGTGTTGACCAGCGGGGTGGTGAATAGGGTGCGGTGCATGGGCGTGGGATCGGTGCGGGTGTAGGGCCGCCAAGAGGCCGGCGCGGCGCATTGTGGCCGTGGGGCCAACGGCTACGATCCGGATAAACGCGTGAGCCCAGCGCGTGTTCAGCAGGAGTTGCGATGTCATCCGGAAAAATTCTTGTCGCTCAAGGTGGCGGCCCCACCGCCG
>JAYVBO010000536.1:0-6170 GCA_043750435.1 Betaproteobacteria bacterium
ATGACCGGCGGCCAGCAGGTGGGCGAGCGGCCGGAGGGCCACACCGTGCTGCAGATCATGAAGAGCCTGCTGGCCGAAGGGGCGGTGAAGTTGATCATCGTCACCGACGAGCCGGCCAAGTACGACGGCGTGCAACTGGAGCCCGGCGTCACCGTGCACCACCGCGACGAGTTGGACGCCCTGCAGCGCCAGTTCCGCGAGATCAAGGGCACCTCGGTCATCATTTACGACCAGACCTGCGCCACCGAAAAGCGCCGCCGCCGCAAGCGCGGCAAGCTGGCCGACCCTGAGAAGCGCGTCGTCATCAACGAAGCTGTTTGCGAAGGCTGCGGCGACTGCAGCGTGCAGAGCAACTGCCTCAGTGTTGAACCGGTGGAAACCGAATTCGGCCGCAAGCGCCGCATCAACCAGAACAGCTGCAACAAGGACTATTCCTGCGTCAAGGGCTTCTGCCCCAGCTTCGTCACGGTGGAAGGCGGGCAGCTGCGCAAGCCCAAGAAAGATGCCCGCGTCGACCCGCGCACCTTGCCGCCGCTGCCCGAGCCGGCGCTGCCTTTGGCCGAGAAGGCCTGGGGCATCGTGGTGGGGGGTGTGGGTGGCACGGGCGTCATCACCATCGGTTCGCTGCTGGGCATGGCGGCCCACCTGGAAGGCAAGGGCGTGGTCACCCAAGACGCCGGCGGCCTGGCGCAAAAGGGCGGCGCCACCTGGAGCCACATCCAGATCGCCAACCGCCCCGAGGCCATCTTCACCACCAAGGTGGACACCGCGCAGGCTGACCTGGTCATCGCCTGCGACAGCATCGTCGGCGCCACGAAATACACGCTGACCGTGATGCAGCAGGGCCGCACTTTCGTGGCGCTGAACACCCACGGCACGCCCACCGCAGCCTTCGTGAAGAACGCCGATTGGCAGTTCCCTGGCGGCAACTGCGAAGCCGCCGTGCGCGACAGCGTGGGCGCCGCTTTGGTGGGCGCCTTCGACGCCGAACAGGTGGCCGTGCAGATGCTGGGCGACAGCATCTACACCAACCCGCTGCTGCTGGGCTACGCCTGGCAGCGCGGCCGCATTCCGCTGAGCCACGCCGCGCTGCTGCGTGCGATGGAGCTGAACGCGGTGCAGGTCGAGAACAACAAGCTGGCTTTTGAGTGGGGCCGTCGCTGCGCCCACGACCTGGCGGCGGTGCAGGCGCAATTCAAGGCGCAGGCGGTGATCCAGTTCATCAAGAAGCCCGGCTTGGACGAGACGCTGCGCACGCGGGTGGACTTCCTCACCGGCTACCAGGACGCGGCCTACGCGGCGCAGTACCGAGCCTTCGTCGAACAGGTACGCGCGCAGGAAAGCCAACTGGGCAGCAGCAGCGCGCTGACCGAAGCCGTGGCCCGCTACCTGTTCAAGCTGATGGCCTACAAAGACGAGTACGAAGTGGCGCGCCTGCACACCGACCCGGCCTTCACCGCCAAGATCGCCGCCATGTTCGAAGGCGACTACAAGCTGGTGCACCACTTGGCGCCGCCGCTCATCGCCAAGACCAACGACAAGGGCGAGCTGATCAAGCAGCCCTTCGGCCCGTGGGTCCGCAATGTCTTCGGTGTGCTGGCCAAGCTGAAAGGCTTGCGGAACCTGGCTGGGGGCGCGCTGGACATCTTCGGCCGCAGCACCGAAAGGCAGACCGAGCGCGCGCTGATCAGCGAATACCGCGCCTGTGTGGAAGAACTGCTGCAGACGCTGAACGCCGACAACCGCGCGCTGGCGGCCGAAATCGCGCGCATCCCCGAAGAGATACGCGGCTACGGCCATGTGAAGGAACGGCATTTGAAAGCCGCGCGCACCAAGTGGCAGGCGCTGATGCAGCAGTGGCGCTCGGGCGCCAGCCACCAGGCGGCGGCCTGACCCGGCGCAGACAGCCCCGACACCTGCAGCCCGGGCGCCCGCGCAGCAACGCGCGCCGCCCGGGCGTTTGCAGTGCCTGTTGACTGCCATCAAACGCCTTGAACGATTGTGGGCAACGGGGCTTCCATACTCCGTTGGCCATGAAAACAAGCCCGCCTTCCAGCCGCTACAGCGGTGTTGCCATCGCATTCCACTGGTTGCTGGCGCTGCTCATCGTCGGCACCTTCAGCGTTGGCTTGTACATGCACGAACTGCCGTTTTCGCCGACGCGGCTGAAGCTCTACAACTGGCACAAATGGGCCGGCGTGACCATCCTGGCGCTGTCGGCCTTGCGCTTGCTGTGGCGCTTGACCCACCGCACGCCGCCTGACCTGCCCATGCCCGCCTGGCAAAGGCTGGCCGCCCACGGCGCGCATTGGGCGCTGTACGCGCTGTTCTTTCTGGTGCCGCTGGCCGGCTGGGCCTACAGCTCGGCGGCCGGCTTCCCCATCGTGGTCTTCGGTGTATTGCCACTGGCCGACCTGGTGGCGCCCGACCGCGCCCTGGCCGAGGTGCTGAAAGAGCGCCACGCCCTGCTGGCCTTTGCACTGGCCGCCGTGGTGCTGCTGCACGTGGTTGCCGCACTCAAGCACCATTTCATCGACCGCGACGGCCTGCTGGACCGCATGCACCCGGCCCGCCGCTGAACATCACACCATGGCCTTTCGAAAGCCCGACATGACATCACGCATTCTCTTCACGCTGGCTCTGCTGACGGCCCTGTTCGGCGCCGTGGCGCAGCCGGCCATGGCCCAAGCCAAGCCCGCAACCTTGCAAGCCGCAGGCAGCGAAATCGCCTTCACCACCAAGCAGATGGGCGTGCCGGTGGAAGGCAAGTTCACCCGCTTCAGCGCGCAAATTGCACTCGACCCGAAGAAGCCCGAAACCGGCACCGTGGCCTTCACCATCGACACCGGCAGCGCGCGCTTCGGCAGCCCTGAGCTGGACGCCGAAGTGCCCAAGCCCACCTGGCTGAACGTGCCCAAGTTCCCGCAGGCCAGCTTCCAGTCCAGCAGCGTGAAAGCCGCCGGCCCGGGCAAGTTCGAAGTGGCCGGCAAGCTGACCATCAAAGGCACGGTGCAGAACGTGGTGGTGCCGGTGCAGCTCACCCAAGCCGCGGCAGTCAGCACGGCCACCGGCGCTTTCAGCATCAAGCGCCTGGCCTTCAAGGTCGGCGAAAACGAATGGGCCGACACCTCGATGCTGGCCGACGACATCCAGATCCGTTTCAAGCTGGCGCTGACCGGCCTGAACCCGCTTTGATCCGCCGCCCTTTCCTCATCCACCCCAGCCCCGAAACGATCGCATTCCCCATGAACAAATTCCTGCTCACCGCCCTTCTCGCAGTCGCCGCCAGCGCCGCCCACGCCGCGCCCGCCACCTACGCCATCGACCCGACGCACACCTTCGTCAGTTTCGAGATCAGCCACTTCGGCACCTCGACCAACCGCGCGCGCTTCGACAAGAAAGAAGGCAGCGTGCAGTTCGACCGCGCCGGCAAGACGGGCAAGGTGGACATCACCATCGACATGACGTCGGTCAACAGCGGCACCGCGGCCTTCGACAAGCACCTGCAAAGCCCCGACCTGCTGGACGCCACCAAATACCCGACCGCCAAGTTCGTGGCCGACAAGTTCAGTTTCAGCGGCGACAAGGACAGCGACATCAGCGGCACCTTGACGCTGCTGGGCAAAACCAACCCGGTGACCCTGAAGGCGCTGAACTTCAACTGCTATGAAAGCCCGATGCTCAAGCGCGAGGTCTGCGGTGGCGACTTCGAGACCACCATCACGCGCAGCCAGTACGGCCTGAACTACGGCCTGAACTGGGGCTTCCCCGATAGCGTGAAGCTGATCGTCCAGGTCGAAGCCATCAAGCAGTGACCCCTGCGGCCCGCGCGGGCCGCAAACGAAGGCAAGATGGTGGCATGACCGCCGCCACCGCCCCCGCCCGCCCGGCCCTGCTGGGCGCTTTGCCGCTGCTGGCCGTGCTGGCTGTTTCAGGCCTGAGCCCCGACACGGCCTTGGCAGCCCCGCTGACCTACACGCTGGACCCGGCGCACAGCTGGGTGCAGTTCGAGCTGCTGCACTTCGGCACCTCGACCATCCGCGGCCGCCTGGGCCCGCTGCAGGGCAGCGTCACGCTGGACCCGCAGGCCGGCACCGGCGAACTGGGCCTGCGCCTGGCCACCGCCACGCTGAGCACCGGCCTGCGGGTCTTTGATGCGCGCATCCGGCAAGACGACTTGCTGGGCAGCGGCACCTGGCCTGAGGCCTACTTCGTGGCCAGCCGCTTTCGCTACGAACAAGGCCAACTGGCCGAAGTGCGCGGTGAATTCACACTGCGCGGCGTCGGCCAGCCCTTGTCGTTGAAAGCGGTGCGCTACAGCTGCCGGGTGCCCGCAGCGCCCGAAGCACAGGACGCCACCGAAGTCTGCGGCGGCGATTTCGAAGGCGAATTCAAGCGCAGTGATTTCGGCATCACCTACGGCCTGCCCTTCGTCGGCGACCGCGTGCGCTTGACGGTGCAGGTGGAAGGCCGGCGCTGAGGCCGGCCTCCCGTTCGGCTCGAGGCGTCAAGCCGCGAACGAGCGCCCGAAGGCGAACACCGAGTTCGGCGCGTTGCACCGCAAGGGCAGCTGCGTGACGTTGGACGCCGGCGCGGCCGGCGGTGCGCGGCGTGAGGCATGCGCCGTGTGCGCTTCGACGGCCACGCCGCTGTCCACCCGTTCGTCCAGCAGGCGCTGCAGCGAGATGCCCGCCATATGGGCCAGCATCACCGCGTCCAGTTCACGCCAGAGCTGGCCAGACAGTCCGTCCGTCAAGCCGGTGCGCGGTGCCTGCTCTTCGGCGTCGTCCACGGCGCCGACGATGTCGGCCACCGAGATCTGCGCCGCTGAGCGGCCCAGCGTGTAGCCCCCGCCCGGCCCGCGCGTGCTCTCGACCACGCCCTGACGGCGCAGCCGGCTGAACATCTGCTCCAGGTAGGAAAGCGACACTTGCTGGCGTTCGCTGATCGACAGCAGGGCGACGGGGCCCGCGCCCTGGCGCAGTGCCAGGTCAACCAGGGCGTTCACGGCCAGACGGCCTTTGGTGCTCATGCGCATCGAGTTGCTCCAGTTCGCCAAGTAAAGGGCGGCGACAAATGCGAATCTAAGGGGGATTGATACTTCGCGTAAATTCGAACTTTCTGAATTTTCAGTTCGCATAAACCGAAATATGAACTTCAAGCACCTGTACTACTTCTGGGTCGCAGCCAAGGCCGGCGGCATCGTCAAGGCCGGGGTTCAGCTGCACATCACGCCGCAAACGCTGTCCGGCCAGATCAAGCTGCTGGAAGAGCGGCTGGGCCGCCCGTTGTTCCGCAAGGCCGGTCGCCAGCTGGAACTGACCGACGACGGCCGCGTGGCGCTGCGCTACGCCGACGAGATCTTCGCGCTGGGCAGCGAAATGGAACGCACGCTGCGCCTGCAAAGTCGCTCTGACGGCAGCCTGCCGGTGCAAGACTTTCGCGTGGGCATCGAAGACGCGGTGGCCAAGACCGTGGCCTACCGCCTGCTGGAGCCCGCCTTGCAACTGCCCCAGCCGGTGCGGCTGCTGTGCAGCGAAGGGCAGTTCCCTGACCTGATGGCCCAATTGGCGCTGCACAGGCTGGACCTGGTGATTGCCGACGAACCGCTGACCAGCCGGCTCGGCGTCAAGGCCTTCAACCACAAGCTGGGCAGCTCCGGCCTGAGCTTCATGGCCGCGCCCGAGCTGGCGGCCGCGCTGCAAGACCCCTTTCCGCAGTGCCTGAACGGCGCGCCCATGCTGCTACCGGGCGGCACCTCATCGGTCAGGCCGCAGTTCGACGCCTGGCTGACCCAGCACAACCTGGCGCCCCGGGTGGTGGCCGAATTCACGGACGGGGCCCTGATGCAGGCCTTCGGCCGCCAGGGCTGCGGCGTGTTCCTGACGCCCTCGGTGGTGGAAGCCGATACCGCCAGCCAGTTCGGCGTGCAGTGCATAGGCCGCAGCACCGAAATGGCGGACAACTTCTACGCCATCAGCGTCGAGCGGCGGCTGACGCACCCGGCGGTGATCGCCATCACGCAGGCCGCGCGGGGGGCGCTGTTCGGGGTGGATTGACCCTGGGCGGCTGCGCGACGGTGTGAATACCGCACGGTTGGCGGGCGCACAGCTACACAGCCTTGCGGGCCGCTGCTGGGCACAGTTCAGTCACGGATGCACCGAACTTGC
>JAYVBO010000537.1:0-2646 GCA_043750435.1 Betaproteobacteria bacterium
AGCGACTTGTTGGCCACCATCGGGAAGGGGTGGCTGGGGTCCAGGCTGACCGGCACCAGCAGCGGCCGCACCTGCTGTTCAAAGAAGCGCGCGACCCAGGCGCGCTGACTGGCGTCGCGGTCGGCGTGGTTCAGCACCACGATGCCTTCGCGTTGCAGGGCGGGCATCACCACGTCGTTGAACAGCGCGTACTGCTCGTCGATCAGTTCATGTGCGGCCTGCGCCACCTGGGCCAGGTCGCGGCGGGTAACGCCCGAGCCCGGCAGGTTGGTGGCTTCGATGATGCCGGCCACCCGCACCTCGAAGAACTCGTCGAGGTTGCTGGAGACGATGGTGATGTAGCGCAGGCGCTCCAGCAGCGGCACGTCGGCGCGCTGTGCCTGGGCCAGCACCCGGCGGTTGAACTGCAGGATGGCGCGTTCGCGGTTCAGCAGCGTCAGCGGGCCGACCGGGGTGGCAACCGGCGGCGCCGCCAAGGGGGGGACGGCCATGGATTCATCGGACATGGGCCGAGTCTATGCAGTGCGTGTGGCGATGGTGTGACAAGGCGGCGGGCCCGCGTGATGCGCCGCACGCAGCGACGCCCGATCAGGCGCTGAGCAGCTTGCCGGTGCGGGCCAGCGTGGTGCCGGCGATCTTGGCCAGCGGCTGGCCGGGCCGCGCCCAGCGCGTGGTGCAGCGCGCGTACAGCACGCCGGCCGACTGCGCGCGCAGCGGCAGCACGTCGCCGCTGTCCACGTCCACCAGATCGGCCACCACAGTGCCGGCTGCCACGTGGTCGCCCGGCTGCGCATGGAAGACCACGATGCCGCTGCGCGGCGCCGTGATGGGCTCAGAAGCCGCCAGCAGTGTGGGCTGGCAGCGCGGCGCCGGCAACGGCTGCGGCGTGCCGGCCAGCACGCCGCGGCGGCGCAGGAATTCGAGGATGGCCAGGGCGTCTTGTTGCGCCAGTTCGTGGCTGGTGTCGGACTCGCCGCGCAATTCCACCGTGGTGCTGAAACAGGCCAGCGGCACCGGGTGCTGCGGGTGGCGGCGTTGCAGTTCGAACCACGGCCGGCTGCAGGCTTCGTCGAAGGGCGAGTCGCCCGATTCGGTGGCCAGCAAGATGGCCTGGGCGCCCATCAGCGCGCCCAGTTCAGCCAGCAGGTCGGCCTGCGGCGTCAGGCCAAACAGGTGCAGCGTGGCCTGCAGGTCGCAGTGCAGGTCGAGCACGATGTCGGCGTCGGTGGCCCAGTGCAGCAGCTGCTTTTTCAGGTCGGTGACGGGGTCGTTGGCGGTCAGGGCGGCGGCGGCATCGCGCAGGGCCTGGCGGATCACCACGACGTTGGCAGCCGCGTCGGCGCCCAGTTCGTCGGCCACGGCCAGCGCCACCGCTTCGGTCAGGTCGGGTATCAATCGGTTGAAGTTGACGCCGTCGCGCAGGTCGAAACGGCCCTGATGCAGGCCCAAGGTCTGCTGCGCCAGGCCGACCGGGTTGGCGCAAGGCACCAGCACGATGTGGCCCAACACCGCGCCGGACGCCTCAAGCGCCACCAGCGCCGTGCGCAAGGCCTGGGCGACCAGCAACGCCGGTATCTCGTCGCCATGCAGCGCGGCCTGGATGTAGGCCTTGGGTCCGCGCCCCGGCTGCCCGTAGTGCAGAGCCAGCAGCGTGTGCCGCAGGCCGGGCGATGCGCCGGTCAGTTCGATGGTCTCGGTGCGCATGCTGCCGCGCCTGCTTTCAGAGCGCCAGGAAGTGCTGGCGGTAGTGCGCCAGTTCGTCGATGGACTCGTGGATATCGGCCAGCGCGGTGTGGGCCTGGGCCTTCTTGAAGCTGTCCATCACGGCCGGCTTCCAGCGCCGCGCCAATTCTTTCAGCGTGCTCACATCCAGGTTGCGGTAGTGGAAAAAGGCTTCCAGCAGCGGCATGGTGTTGGCCATGAAGCGGCGGTCCTGGCAGATGCTGTTGCCGCACATCGGACTCTTGCCTTTGGGCACGTACTGCTTCAGGAAGGCAATCGTCTGCGCCTGCGCTTCAGCTTCGTCGATGGTGCTGGCTTTCACGCGCGCCGTCAGGCCGCTGCGGCCGTGGGTGCCGGTGTTCCAGGCGTCCATGCCGGCCAGCGTGGCGTCGCTCTGGTGGATGGCGAAGACCGGGCCTTCGATGCGCACCGTCAAGTGCGGGTCGGTCACCACCACGGCGATCTCGATGATGCGGTCGGTGTCGGGGTAGAGGCCGGTCATTTCCAGATCGACCCAGATCAGGTTCTGGTCACTGATGGCCAAGGTGGCCGGGCTGGATATCAAGGTCGATTCGGTCATGGTGCAAAGCCGCGATGGAAACCGCCGATTCTGGCCCAGCCTACACTCGCGGCCCATGCAAGTTTCCGCTGTCACCCTGGCTTTCGCCGCCGCCCTGTTGCTGTCCCTGGCCGTCAAGCTGTGGCTGGCCACGCGCCAGATGCGCCATGTGGCGCTGCACCGCAACGCCGTGCCCGCCGCCTTCCGCGACACCGTCACGCTGGCCTCGCACCAGAAGGCCGCCGACTACACCCTGGCCAAAGGCCGCCTGGGCCTGATTTCCACCGCCTTCGGCAGCGCCGTGCTGCTGGCCTGGACGCTGCTGGGCGGGCTGGACGCGCTGAACACCGTGCTGCGTGACGCGC
>JAYVBO010000538.1:0-6152 GCA_043750435.1 Betaproteobacteria bacterium
GTTGCCGGCGGCGTAGCCACCCTGCGGGTTCAACCGTTCGAACACCGCCGCGTTGGGCTGGCCTTCGGCGCCGCCCAGCAGGCTGCGCAGCACCGGGCAGCGGTCGGTGTGGATCTGGGCCAGGTAGTGCGCACCCAGCTGCTGCGTTTCATAGGCGATGCCGCGCCGCCAGGCCAGCGTGCGCAGGGCCAGCCACTGCCGCGTGGCGCGTTGCGTGGCCAACGTGCGGCGGCCGAAAACGGCCCGGCCGGCGCGCCAGCCCTGGCCCAGCGGCGTGCCTTCCAGCAGCAGTTCAGCCGGTGGCACCAGACCGTGGTGGGCGTGGTCCCAGCCGATGTCGAAACCGACGCGGTCGGCCTCGGTGCTGGGGTCGGCGGGCTGGGTGGCTTCGAGGGCGAGGGCGGTCTGGTTCATCGTCGGCTCCGGCTGGCCCCCGGGCCCATTGCCCGGGGTACGACGCCAGTGTCGAAGGTAGGTAGCTCATAGCGTGAGCTAGTAAAAAGAATTTGATGAATTTCACGCCTGAGCGCGGCCAGGGATGTTCAGTGCGGACGGGTACCGCACATTGGCTATACTCATGGGCTTAGGCCCGTGTAGCTCAGTTGGTAGAGCAGCGCATTCGTAATGCGAAGGTCACCAGTTCGAATCCGGTCTCGGGCACCAGAAAAAAGCAGTTTTGAAAAAGGCCAGGCTACATCCGTGTAGCCCGGCCTTTTTTCATGGTCAGCCATCCGCTGCGCGGGCTCAGGCCTGGGTCGGCACCTGGCCTTGCACCCAGCGCACCAGGTCAGCCGCCGACATCGCGCCTGACTTGCGCGCCACCTCGCGCCCACCGCGGTAAAGGATGAGCGTGGGGATGCTGCGCACGGCGAAGGCGGCGCTGGTCTTCGGGCTGGCCTCGGTGTCCAGCTTGGCGAAGCGCACCTTCGGCAATTGCCCGGCGGCCGTTGCAAAGTGCGGCGCCATCATCTTGCACGGGCCGCACCAGTCGGCCCAGAAGTCCACCAGCACCGGCAATTCGGTGTGGGCGATGAAGGCCGGGAAGCTGGCATCGGTCAGCGCCACCGGCTTGGCGGCCATCAACTCGGCGCCGCAGCGGCCACACACCGGTTGGTCGTTCAAACGGACTTCGGGCACACGGTTGGTGGCGCCGCAGGCAGAGCAGCTGAGGTTCATGTTCAAGCCCCTGCCTTGGCGCCCAGCTTGCGCATGATGGCTTCCATCAGGCACCACTTCGTCAGTGCGCTTTGCAGCAGGTTGACGCCCACGAACGCGGTGAAGGCCAGCCACCAACTGCTGACGAAGAGGGGGCTGCCCGGGATGCCCAGGGACAGCGACAGCAGGATGAAGCTGCCGGCGACCAGACGAACGAGTTGCCAGGATGTCATGTTGTCTCTCCTTGAGTGAGCGCGCCCAGGCGGTTGCGGTAGGCGACGAAGTACAGGATGGGGATGACCACCAGCGTCAACAAGGTGGACACGAAAATACCGCAGATCAGTGAGATGGCCAGGCCGTTGAAGATGGGGTCGTCGAGGATGAAGAAGGCGCCCAGCATGGCGGCCAGGCCGGTCAGCACGATGGGCTGCGCGCGGGTGATGGCCGAGCTCACGATGGCGGTCTTGAATGCCATGCCGCTGCGCACTTGCAGGTTGATGAAGTCAACCAACAAGATGGAATTGCGCACGATGATGCTGGTGGATGAAAAATTCCTGCAGCGTGCCGCCGCCCGGCGTGGCGATTTTCGTGATGGCACTGCGCATCTGGAACACGCCGTACAGCGGGCCGCCCAGCGCGCCGGCCAAGTCGGCCACCACGAAGTTCACCGGCAGCAAATCCTTGTGATAGACGGGTTGTTCACGCAGCGTGTCGGTCACGGCGACCAGTTCACGTATGGGCACCAGTTTGCCTTCGGCACTGCGCACGGCCAGTTGCAGCAGCGCGTTCAGGTCGCCCTGGCGTTCGGGCGGCAATTGAATGACAGCGGCCGCCGGGTATTTGGTCTCAGCATGCAAATAGGCCGTGCCTTCGCCGGCCAGGCCGGCGCGCAGCGTGGTGACGATGGCCTGCTGCGGCACGCCCAGCATGGCGGCCTTCTGGCGGTCCACCGTCAGCATCAGCTTGGGTGCGCTGAGGATGCTGCTGTCGTCCACATCGACCACGCCCGGCGTGGCTGAAAACACCGCGCGCACGGCCTTGGCCACCTGCTGCCGTCCGGCGGCTTCAGGGCCATAAATTTCGGCCACGATGGGCGACAACACCGGCGGGCCGGGCGGCACTTCCACCACCTTGACGTTGGCGCCGAAGCGCAGGCCGATCTTCTGCAGTTCAGGCCGCGCGCGGGTGGCGATGGCATGGCTCTGCGCCTTGCGCTCGTGCTTGCCGAAGAGGTTGACCTGCAGGTCGCCCACGTCACCGCCGGCGCGCTGGTAGTACTGGCGCACCAGGCCGTTGAAGTTGATGGGCGCGGCGGTGCCGGCGTAGGCCTGGTAGTCGGTGACTTCGGGCACGGTGGACAGGTAGTTGCCCAGTTCGTGCAGCACGGCGGCGGTCTGTTCCAGCGGCGTGCCGGCGGGCATGTCCACGATGACCTGGAACTCCGACTTGTTGTCAAAGGGCAGCATCTTCGACAGCACCAGGCCGGTGGCTGGCAGCACCAGCGAGACGGCGATCAGCAAGGCGATCCCAGGCCCAGGAAGCGGCGGTTGCGCTGGCCGCGCTGCGCGTCCAGCAGCGGCTTGAAGATGCGCTCGAAGGCCGGGGCGATCTTGGCCGACAGGCCGTGGTGGGCGGCGGCTTCGGCGGGGTGCGCTTCGTCGTCGCCCGCGTCGGCAGGCGCCGGCGGGCTGGCCTTCATCCACAGCCGCGCCAACTAGGGCGTGACCACGAAAGCAATGGCCAGCGACAGCAGCATGCCCATGCTGGCGTTGATCGGTATCGGGCTCATGTAGGGGCCAGCGCGAACAGCGACACGCGGTTCAGCGTGAAACCCCAGGCCCACGAAGCGAACAGCGTCACCGTCAGCGTCAGGATCACCGCGCTGCCGACGATGGCGGCTTCCCGCTTGCCCAGCGCCAGGAAGACCAGCGTGACGACCGAGGCGGTGGCGAAGAGCAGCTTGGTGATCAGCTTGCTGGCCTTGTCATTCGCCGACGCGCCGTAGTTGCGCGACTCGGCCACCTGCATATCGCCCGGGCTGACGGTGTTGCGCAGGGCGTCCACGCGCTGCATCACGGCATTGGCCACGTCGATGACGTTCTCGCTGGGCTTCTTGGTGATGGCCACCGTGACGGCCGGAAATTCACTGGCAGCAACGGAAGCGGATGCGGCGGCGCCCGAAGCGCCCGACGCCGCGGCGGCCACGCCGTGCCAGACATAGCGGCTGGCCGGCAGCGGGCCGTCGCGCACGCTGGCCACGTCGCGCAGGAATATGGGCTTGCCGGCGCGCACGCCAACGATCAGGTCGGCCACTTCACTGGCCTGGCGCAGGAAGGGCCCTGATTCGATGGCCACTGCGCGGTTGCCCGTGATCAGTTCGCCCACCGGCAAGCCCAGGTTGGCCGACTGCAGCGCCTGCCGCAGGTCGGCCACGGTGACGCCCACGCTGGCCATGCGCGCTGGGTCGATCTCGACCATCACCGCGCGGCCCGGGCCGCCGATGGTGGTGACTTCACGCGTGCCCGGCGCCCGCTTCAGGTCGGCTTCGATGCTGTGCGCCACGCGCTCCAGGTCGTAGGCGCCGGTCTCGGTGTTCCGGCTGAACAGGGTCAGCGTGACGATGGGCACGTCGTCGATGCCCTTGGCTTTGATGATGGGGGCCAGCACCCCCAAACCTTGGGGCAGCCAGTCAGAATTGCATGGCTCTAGCATTTGCGCACGTAATTATATAGTCAAGTACGATATTGCACATGCAGCAGCAAAGATATGAAGACCCAGGCATCATCGCGACCGTTCAACCACGGTCCTGTCCACGCATGCAAGATCTACCCGACGAAGCCCTGGCCCAGGTGGCGGCCTACTTTCAGGCGCTGTCGGAGCCGACGCGCCTGCAGATCCTCAATCTGCTGCGCGGCGGTGAGCGCAGCGTGGGTGAATTGGCGCAGCTGTGTGGTTACAGCTCGGCCAACGTCTCGCGCCACCTGGCGCTGCTGACCCAGCACGGCCTGGTGAAGCGCGAAAGCCGGGGCAACAGTGCTTTCTACAGCATGGCCGACGCATCCGTCTATGCGCTGTGCGACCTGGTCTGCGGCAACATCGCGCGGCAATTCGAGCGCACGGCGGCCGGACGCGCGGCCTTCGCGGCGCCCGCGGCGCCCGCAACACCCCTAGCACCCGCAGCCCAGCGCGGCCGCAGGCCCGCTGCGAATAAGGCGGGGCGCGCGGCCTAAGCCGCCAGCGCGCTCAGGCCGCGCACCAGCAGCAGCACCGCCACGCCGGCACTGGTCACCGCAAAGGCCTGCTGCAAGCGCGCACCGGCCAAGCGTGCGGCCAGCAGCCGGCCCAGCAGCAGGGCGATGACCGCTCCCAGCGCGAAGGGCAGGGCCACCGCCCAGTTGACGGCGCCCTGCCACGCGGCCGCGCCCACGCCCCCCACCGAGACCAGCGCAATCACCGCCAGCGACGTGGCCAGGATGCTGCGCGTGGCCAGGTTGGTGTAACGGCCGAGCGAGGGCACGATGACGAAACCGCCGCCCACGCCCAGCAAGCCGCTGAGCACGCCCGACACCGCACCGGTGGCGGCCAGCGCCCAGGCGCAGGGCAGGGTCCAGATCAGGCGGCCTTCGCTGGGGTTGATCACGCAGGGCCACTGCGCCGTGTCGGCCGTCTGGGTTGCCGCCGCCGAGCCGGCCTGGGTGCTGCGCCGCGCCTGCTTGAACATGCGCAAGGCCACCCAGGCCAAGACCAGCGAGAAGGCCACGGTCAGCGGCGCATTCGGTATCACCCGCGCCAGGTTCACGCCCAGCGGCGCCAGCAGCATGCCGGTGACGCCGATCAGCGCCGCCGCGCGGTAACGCACGAGCCCTTCACGCAGGCCCAGCACGGCGCCCAAAGCCGAGGCCGCGCCCACGGCGATCAGCCCCACCGGGGCGGCCTGCATGATGGACAGGTGCAGGCCGAAGACCAACAAGGGCACGGCCAGGATGCCGCCCCCGGCGCCGGTCAGCGCCAGGATCAGCCCGACCACGCCGCCCAGCGCCAGGGCCACCGGGTTGAACAGGCTCAGGTCCATGTGCTCGCGGCTTTCAGTTGCTCAACTCCGGCTGCGCCAGCCATTCACGGCCTTTCAGCATGCCTTCCCAGTACAGCGGCGGCAGGATGCTTTCTTTCAGATACCAGGCCAAGGTGGACGGCTTGGTGCCGTCGATCAGCCACTTCGGGAAGCTGGGCGCCAGCTTGCCGCCGTAGGTGAATTCAGCCAGCACGATCTTGCCGCGTTCCACGGTCAGCGGGCAGGAACCGTAGCCGTCGTACTTCGCGTCGCCCTGTGAGGGGCTGCCCAGTTTGCCCAGTGCCGCCAGCAGGTTGTGCCCCACCACCGGTGCTTGCTTGCGCGCAGCCGCGGCGGTCTTGGCGTTGCTGGTGTTGCCGGCATCGCCCAGGCCGTAGACGTTGGCGTACTGCTTGTGGCGCAGCGTGCCGGGGTCCACGTTCACCCAACCGGCCGCGTCGGCCAGCGGGCTGACGCGGATGAAGTCGGGCGCTTGCTGCGGGGGCACCACGTGCAGCATGTCGTATTCGCGGGTGATCAAAGTCTTGCTTCCATCGGCTTGGGGCTGGCTGAAGGTGGCCTGCTTGGCCGGGCCGTCAACCGCCACCAGAGTCTCACCGAAGTTCAGGCCGATGCCGTAGGTCTTGATGTATTCCATCAGGGCCGGCACGTATTCGGCCACGCCGAAGAGCACCGCGCCGGCGTTGCAGAACTGGATGTCGATGGCGCCCAGCACGCCGTTGCGCCGCCAATGGTCGGCCGACAGGTACATGGCCTTTTGCGGCGCGCCCGCGCATTTGATTGGCATTGGCGGCTGCGTGAAGAGGGCCTTGCCACGGTGCAGCTGTTGCACCAGATGCCAGGTGTAGGGCGCCAGGTCGAATACACCGGCGCCGACCAGCGTCCAACCGGGTTGGTAGTCGTGGATGTCGGCCGGGTCGACGAT
>JAYVBO010000539.1:0-2637 GCA_043750435.1 Betaproteobacteria bacterium
CTTCGCTGGAGTCGTGACCGAGTGGCCGAAGGTGCTCCCCTGCTAAGGGAGTATTCGCCAAAAGCGAATCGAGGGTTCGAATCCCTCCGACTCCTCCAGTGAATCCACTCTCGGGCTGTTCCAGCACCGAGAGTCCTGCAAAGCCCCGCCTGTCGGGGCTTTCTTGTTTCTGCGCTGGGATGGGCAATGCCATGGCCAACAACACGGAGCGGCTGTACCGCATAGAGGCGCTGATCCGTTCGCGCGGCCACGTCAGCTTCAGCGACTTGCTGGCCGACCTGCTGGTCTCGCCGGCCACCCTGAAACGCGACCTGGAATACCTGCGCAGCCGCTTGGGTGCGCCTATCGAATACGCGCATGCGCTGCACGCTTACCGCTTCGGCACCGGCTACGCCGGCGCGAAACATCAACTGCCCGGCCTGTGGTTCGACGAGAGCGAGTTGTATTCGCTGTTGATGGCCCAGCAACTGCTGGCGGGCCTGGACACTGGTGGCCTGCTGGCGCGGCACTTGCAGCCGCTGCTGGACCGCATCCACCACCTGCTGGGCAGTGGCGAGGGTCGGGATGCGGCCGAGCGTTTGATGCAGCGGGTGCGCATCGTCAGCGCACTGCGCCGGCCGGTGCCCAGCCGCTTCTTCGAACGCGTGAGTGCGGCGCTGTTGAACCGCCGCCGCCTGCACCTGCGCTACCTGACGCGCGGCCGGGGTGAGACCAGCGAGCGCGACGTGTCGCCGCAGCGCCTGGTGCACTACCGCAACACCTGGTACCTGGACGCCTGGTGCCACCGCGCCAACGCGCTGCGGCGCTTTGCGCTGGACGCCATCGAAGAGGCCAGCCTGCTCGACACGCCGGCACATGAAGTGGCGATGGCCGAGGTTGAGGCCGAGATGGACAGCGGCTACGGCATCTATGCCGGTGGCCAGCAGCGTTGGGCGCTGCTGCTATTTGACCGCCAGGCCGCGCAGTGGGCCAGCCGCGAGGAATGGCACCCGCTGCAAGAAGGCCGCTGGCTGGCAGACGGCCAGTTCGAGATGCGCCTGCCTTACGTGGACGAAACCGAATTGGTGATGGACGTGCTGCGCCAGGGCGACCAAGTGAAGGTGCTGGCGCCGGCCGACCTGGCGCTGCGCGTGCAGCAGCGCCTGCTGGCCGCCGCCGGGCGTTACGACGCGGGCGGCTGAGCCGCCCGCAGCGCCTGCAATTCGATTTCGGCCAGGTCGATGCGCACCTGGCCGCGCGCCACCAGGCGCTGGGCCACCAGGTCCACTTCGGCGCCCCAGGGCGCCGGCCATCATCGCGATGTTGTGGGCGTGCAGGGCCATGTGGCCCTTCTGGATGCCGGTGGTGGCCAGTGCGCGCAAGGCGGAAAAATTCTGCACCAAGCCGACGGCGGCGATGGTGCGGGCCAGCCGCTCGGCCGAGTCCACGCCCAGCAGCTTCAGCGCCAGCCGCGCCATCGGGTGGGCCTTGGTGGCGCCGCCGACCAGGCCCACGGCCATCGGCAGTTCCAGCGAGCCGGCCAGGTCGCCTTCATTGGTGACCTCCCAACGCGTCAGCCTGCTGTAGCGGCCGTCGCGCGCGGCATAGGCATGCGCGCCGGCTTCGACGGCCCGGGTGTCGTTGCCGGTGGCCAGCACCACGGCGCTGATGCCGTTCATGATGCCCTTGTTGTGGGTGGCCGCGCGGTAGGGGTCGGCCTCGGCGAAGTGGCCGGCCAGCACGATGCCGTCGCGCACCGCCTCACCGTCAATGTCGGCCGTCCGCCAGACGCAGCGCGCGCGCGCCAGGCGGCGGTCGGCCAGGTTGGACAGGATGCGCAGATAGGTGCGGCCGCCGGTCCATGCGGCGATCGACGGCGCCAGTTTTTCGGCCATGGTGTTGACGGCGTTGGCGCCCATCGCGTCGCGCGTGTCGACAATGATGTGGGTGATGACCATGGGCCCCGAACGGGTGTCCAGCACCCGGATTTCGAGTTCGCGGAAACCCCCGCCCAGCTTCACCAGCACCGGGTCGCAGCCGTCGCAGATGGCGCGGATTTCTTCGGCGTGTTCCAGGATGCGCAGGCGCGCGTTGGCCGGGTCGCTGACGCCCACCAATTGCACCTGGGCAATCATCAGCGTGCCCGACATCGAGGTGATGAAGCCGCCGTTTGGCCATTTGGTCGACCAGCAGGATGGCGCGCAGCCGGGGGTCTTCGGGTTGGGCGAAGAACTGCTGCGGCGGCGCCTGTTCGACGATGCGCCCGTCGGCCATGAAGATCACGCGGTCGGCCACGCTGCGCGCAAAACCCATTTCGTGGGTGACGCAAAGCATGGTCATGCCGTCTTCGGCCAGGCTGATCATGGTGTCGAGCAACACGTCGGCAAATTGGAAGCTGTAGGTCACGGATCGCCTTTTCGCTGAAATCGGTTTCTATTCTAAGAAACCGATTTCAGTCGATGATCTGTGAAAACCCTAGATGGGCGAAAAAAGCGGTTTCGGCGTTTCAGCCGTTTCAGCGCGGGCTGTCAGCGTGGACTGCCGGCGCGGCGCGAAGACGCCCGGGGCACCAGGCGGCCGGCCAGCAGAATCTGCCGTGGGGGCAGGTCGCCGCCGTGCAGCCGCTCCAGCAGGCAGCTGGTGGCGACGCGGCCGATG
>JAYVBO010000540.1:0-2634 GCA_043750435.1 Betaproteobacteria bacterium
TGGTGGCGTAGCCAGTTTCCTTGCGGTCCTTGAAGGCCAGTGCGGCTTTGGCCTGCGCCTTTTTGCCTTTCAGATCTGGCCAGACCCAGCTGATGAAGACCAGGCGCTGGCCGTCCGGGCACCAGCGGAAGGCATCCACGCCAGTGGCGACGTCGGCCGCGCGGCGGGCCTCGCCGCCATCGGGTGCAATGACGTAGAGCTGGGCCGAGCTGTCTTTCTTGCCTTCCTGTTCGCGCTTGGCGGTGAAGGCAATCAGCTCGCTGCCGTCCTTGCGGTGCGGGCTCCATCGCGGTTGGCCGTCCTTGTCGCCGCACTGGGTCAGCGCGCGCGGTGCGCCGCCCAAGGTGGACAGCAGCCACAGCGCCGATTGCGAGGTGTTCTCGTCCATCGAATAGCGGTTCAGCGCCACCACGGCCTGGGCGCCGTCGGGGCTGAGGCTGGGTGCGCCCAGGCGGGTCAGCGCCCAGAGGTCTTCAACGGTGATGGGATGCTTGCGGGCCATGTCGGTGTCTTTCGTTGCGGCCGTTGCCGGCCTGCCGCCGGGTGTGCGGCGTGCAGCTTCAGCGCGGTCGCGTCAGCTGGTGTTCTAGGTGGGCCTTGACCTCGGGCCATTCGCCTGCGGCCAGGCTGTACATCACGGTGTCGCGCACCGTGCCGTCGCGGCGCAGGCCGTGGTGGCGCAGCACGCCGTCTTTGCGCGCGCCCAGGCGTTCGATGGCAGCTTGGCTGGCGAAGTTGTAGTTGTCGGTGCGCCAGCCCACCAGCCGCGCACCCAGGGTTTCAAAAGCGTGCTGCAGCAGCAGCCACTTGGCGGTGGTGTTGACAGCGCTGCGCTGACGGCTTTTGGCGTACCAGGTGTAGCCGATCTCCAGCCGGTCCACCGCCGGCACGATGTCGTGGTAGCTGCTGCTGCCGATGACCGCGCCGGTCTGCGCGTCCAGCACCGCGAAGGCGTAACGGTGGCCTTCGTCGCGCATGCGCAGCGCCGTCTCGATGTAGCCGCGTGTTTGCTGCGGCTCGGGCACCGAGGTGATACGCAGGGTCCACAGTTCACCGTCGGCAGCCGCTGCCGCCAGCCCGGCCTCGTGTTCCAGGGCCAGCGGCACCAGTTTCACGCCGTCACGCTGCAGCGTGACCGGGGCCACCGACTGCATCAGCGGTTGTGCCTCTGCATGAAGACCAGCTTCTCGAACAAGGTCACGTCCTGCTCGTTCTTCAGCAGCGCGCCCACCAGCGGCGGCACCGCCACTTTGTCGTCTTTGCTTTGCAGCGCTTCCAGCGGGATGTCTTCGGCCACCAGCAGCTTCAGCCAGTCCAGCAGTTCGCTGGTGGACGGCTTCTTCTTGATGCCGGGCAGGTTGCGCACGTCGTAGAAGGTCTTCAGCGCGGCGGCCAGCAGTTCCTGCTTCAGGCCGGGGAAGTGGACGTCCACGATGGCGCGCATGGTGTCGGCGTCGGGGAACTTGATGTAGTGGAAGAAGCACCGGCGAAGGAAGGCGTCCGGCAGTTCCTTTTCGTTGTTCGAGGTGATGAACACGATGGGCCGGTGCCTGGCCTTGATCAGTTCGCGCGTCTCGTAGCAATAGAACTCCATGCGGTCGATTTCGCGCAGCAGGTCGTTCGGGAATTCGATGTCGGCCTTGTCGATCTCGTCGATCAGCAGCGCCACCGGATGGTCGGCGGTGGAGGCCTGCCACAGCACACCCTTGAGGATGTAGTTGCGGATGTCCTTGACCTTCTCCGCGCTGTCCACGGAAGCCAGCTGGCTGTCGCGCAGGCGGCTGACCGCGTCGTATTCATACAGGCCCTGCTGCGCCTTGGTGGTGCTCTTGATGTGCCACTGCAGCAGCGGCAGCTTCAGCGCGCTGGCCACTTCCTCGGCCAGCATGGTCTTGCCGGTGCCGGGTTCACCCTTGACCAGCAAGGGGCGTTGCAGCGTGACCGCCGCGTTCACGGCCAGCATCAGGTCTTGCGTGGCAACGTATTGGTCCGAACCTTGGAACTTCATCGTGCTTGGGCACGCGCTGCGGCGCGTGGGGGCTGGCTGGCAGGAGGGCTCAAATCAGTATAAGGGTCGCCCTATAATCCGACTTGCTGTTCCCAGCCCCAACACCTTACCCGCATCTACCGCCACACCCACCCGATGATGAGCAAAGCGATCACCCTCCTGCTGGCGTTGGCCGGTGCCCTTTCCAGCTTGACCCTGAGCACAGCTGCCCACGCGCAAGACGTTGCCGCCGGCCGGCAGAAGGCGGCCATGTGCATCGGTTGCCACGGCATCGTCGGCTACCAGGCCAGCTTCCCGGTGGTCTACAAGGTGCCGATGATTGCCGGTCAAGGCAGCAAATACCTGATCAGCTCGCTGGTGGCCTACAAGAAGGGCGAGCGCAAGCACCCGACGATGCGCGCCATTGCCGGCTCGCTGACCGACACCGACATGGCCGACCTGGCAGCCTACTACGAAACGTTGGGCACTTCGATGATCAAGCCGGTGGCCGACACGCCGGCCGCGGCGCCGTCGACTGAAGTGGCCGCCCTGCTGACCAAGGGCGCTTGCGCTTCCTGCCACGGTGCCAATTTCAGCAAGCCCATCGACCCCGGCTACCCCAAGCTGGCCGGTCAGCATGGTGACTT
>JAYVBO010000541.1:0-2632 GCA_043750435.1 Betaproteobacteria bacterium
CCACCAGCGCCAGCGTTTCGTCTTTCAGGTTCAGCTCACCGGCCAGCCGCAGTGTGCTGTCGGCGTTGTCGATCACGCCGCGGTCGGTGCGCACCACGCCGTTGCGCGCGGTGGCCTGCACGCGCGCGCAGCGCAGCGGCAGCGGGCGGTCGCCGCGTATCAGCACGCCCAGGGCCTGCGCCAGATCCAGCCCAGCAGCTTCGGTCGCCAGGTGCGACAGGGTGCCGTCGCGCAGCGTCAGGTCGATGCGGCCGTTCAGGGTCGACAGGATCTGGCCGGTGGAGTCGCCGCTGCCGCGCACGTCGAAGGTGGCGTCGAGCACACCGGTGACGTAGTTGCGCACCACCTGGTCGCCGCCCTGGCGGGCCTGCTGGCGTTCCTGCTTCAGCCGCGTGCCTTGCGTCGCACCGGCCGGCGGTGCGGCAGCCGCTTGCGGGGTCTGCGTGCCGCGCAGCCAGCCGGCGGCGTCGACCCCTGCGAAGCGCATCTTCGCCGTCCATTCGGCGGTGGGCGTGGCGCTGTCGTAGGTGGTGGTGCCGGTCAAGGTGCCGCCGGCCACCGTGGCCTTCACCTGCTGCAGTTCCAGGCGGCCCGCCTGCAGCACGATGCGCGTGGCCACGTTGCGCAGCGGTGCCAGCGCCTCGGTGCCGAAGTCCAGCTCGTCGATGGCCACCTGGACATCGGCGTTCATGGCCTGAAGGGAAGGCAGGTCGAAGCTGCGTTGCGGCAGTACGCGGCCCGTGTTGGGCGGTGCGTTGGTGGGGGTATTGACGGGTGCGTTCGCGGGCTGGGCTGCGTCTGGGGCCGCCTTGCCGCCGGTGGGTGCGCCGACGGCGGGGCCCAGGTCGGCCAGTGCCAAGCGGCTGCCCGTCAGGCGGCCGGTCAGCAGGGGCAGTTCGGGCCGGGTGTCGTAGCGGAAATCGCCGCCCAGCTGGCTCTTGCCAATGGTGGCGCGGCGCGCCTGCAACTGCCACACGCCGGCGTCGTGCGCCAGGTGGCCTGCCATTTCGAAAGGCGGCGTCTGCGGCAGCGTCACGCCCAGCGGCGCGCCGACCTGGGCCAGCGAAGGGCCGCCGAACTTCAGTTCACCGTCCAGGCGGCGCGCGCCGAGCAAGGCGCCGGCCTTGCCGTCGAAAAGGACGCGCGCGGCCCCGACCCGGCCCTCGACACGCAGCACGATGGCGGCTTCGGCCACGTCGGCTGCCAGCGGCATGGCGCTGCCGGTCAGCACGCTCAGGTGCAGTGGCAGCGCGTGCCAGCGCCCCTCCACCCGCGCCTGCCAGCCGGCCTGCGCCCCGCCAGTCCCGCCCGGCCCGCGCGGCCCGCGCGCGGCGGTATCCCCTTTGCCCTTTGCCTCACCCGGGCTCTCGTTCTGGGTCTGGGTCTGGGTCTCGCCCTCGCTCTCGCGGCCCGCGATGTCGGCAACCAGCCGGGTGGCCAGCGCTTCGTCGTCGAAGACGATGCGCCCGGCGCGGACGGCCAGCAACTCCACCTGGGGCAAGTCCAGCCGACCCTCGGGTTTCGGCGCCTGCGGCGGCTTGCTGGCGGCCGGTCCGATCTGCCAGGTGGCGCGTCCGTCGGCGTCGCGCAGCAGGTTGACATCGAGCCGGCTCGCGTCCAGCCCGGCCACGCGCAGCGGCGCGCTGCCGCGCCACAAGCGCCAGGCATCACCCCAGCGCCAGGCCAGGCGCAGGTCCTGTCCGCTCAGCAGGTAGGGCGCAGCCGGTCCTGGCGCGGCACCCACGGTCAGCGCGCCGAGATCCAGGTGCGGCCGGCCGATCAGTTTCAAGGCGAAGCGGTCGGTCGGCGCGCCGAAGGCCACCGGCACGCCGGCCGCCTGGGTTAGTGCACGGCCGAGCGGGCCGCGCAGCACACGCCAACCCGTCGCTTCACCGATGACGACCCCGGCGACGCCCAGCAGGACGCAGGCACCGACAACGGCGGCCACGGCGCGGCCGTGCCTTGATCGTGGGAAGCGGGGGAAGCCCGGGCGCGGCAATGCTGCTTCTGGCGGAACGGGGGACACATTCATTCCGCAGCATGGGCCGGCTGCAGACCCGCCGCCATCAGCGCAGCGGCGGACTCGGCGTAGGCCTTGCCCTACAGAAGCCGGAACCCGTCGCTGTCCTACAGCGCCGCCCGGTCTGCGACGACAGACAGGGGCCGGCGCGCTGCATAAATTCTTTTTCAGTCTCGACGGGCGCTGGCAACGCTAGATCGTCTGTCCCTTGAACCCACCGCCAACCCACCCAACCGGAGCCCGACCATGAAATTCACCCCTCTCTTTTTCGCCGCCGCTGCCGCGCTGACCGCCGTCACCTCGACCACGGGCTGCGCCGTGGCACGCGACCAGCAGTCGGTCGGCTCCTACATCGACGACAGCGCGCTGACCACCCGCGTCAAGGCCAAGTTCGCTGAGGACCCGGTGGTCAGCGCGATGTCCATCAGCGTCGAAACGCTGAAGGGCGAGGTCCAGCTGTCCGGCTTCGCCAAGTCGGCGCAAGAGAAGTCCCAGGCGGCGGCACTGGCCGGCAACACCTCGGGCGTGCAGCGTGTGCGCAACGACATCGTCGTGCGCTGAGCCGGCCACCAAGGAGCATGACGATGAAGACCCTCTCAACGGCCACCCGCA